>CACZEJ010000001.1 GCA_902780115.1 Ruminococcus flavefaciens
CTTTCGGTTCGGTCGGTGTTTCTGCTTTGCAGAGGTGTCCACTGGACACCCACACCGTTTCGCCGCCCGTTTGTTACACAACACATACAATGAATTAAACCCCGAAGCATCTTGAAATGCTTCGGGGGTTGGTGTTAATCCTGTACTTTTCCTGCTTTAAGTCTTGAGAGGAAGTCTTTTGTCTCCGCCGAGACAACTCCCGAAAGGAGTATGAGTGCGATGACATTCGGAAGAGCCATAAGTCCGTTGAATATATCCGCAAGCATCCATACAGCCTTTACCGTGAGGTATGGTCCTATGAATACGGCAGCGATATAGAGCCATTTATAAGCATTCCTTACGGCTTTTTTTGAGCCTGTCAGATAGGACAGACAGCGCTCGGAATAGTAGTTCCAGCCGAGGATAGTAGTGAATGCGAATACTGCAAGGCATACCATAAGTATGAATGACGATACCCTCTCAGGGAACGGCAGTCCGTAGCTGAAAGCGTCGGTGGTTATAGACACGCCTTCAAGACCCTTTTCGTGGCTTCCTGCCATGACGATGGAGAGACCTGTCATGGTGCAGACGATAATAGTGTCGATGAAAGTTCCTGTCATGGTAACGAGTCCCTGTCTTGCAGGCTCGCTGGTCTTAGCGGCAGCTGCTGCGATAGGTGCAGAGCCCAGACCTGCTTCGTTTGAGAAGATACCTCTTGCAACGCCGTTCCTCATGGAGAGCATGATGACGGAAGTTCCTGCGATACCTCCTGCAATAGGTCTCAGACCGAAAGCTCCCTTGATTATTTCGGATACAGCGTTCGGGATCTCTGTAACGTGGCAGCAGATGATAATGAGACAGCAGCCTATATATGTGACGATCATTGCAGGGACTATGATCTCGGATATCTTTGCGATGCGCTTGATACCGCCGATAACGATAAGTGCTGCGAGGACAGTGATTATCGCACCTGCAATAATTGTTGTGAGAGTATGCTCCGTACCGAGAATAGAAATGGTATGTTCAGCTTTTGGGTCGAAGAAGTTGTTAGCAGCCGATGTTATGCCGTTTATCTGAGTGATAGTTCCTATACCCATAAGACCTGCCAGAAGTCCGAATACCGCAAACATCTTACCGAGCCACTTCCAGCGCTTTCCGAGACCGTTCTCGATGTAGTAGAAAGGACCGCCGAGGATATCGCCGTTTTCGTCCTTTATCCTGTACTTTACAGCAAGAAGTCCTTCTGCGTATTTTGTAGCCATGCCGAAGAAAGCAGCGACCTCCATCCAGAGCAGAGCTCCCGCACCGCCTGCTGCGACGGCAGTAGCGACACCGACGATATTGCCTGTTCCGACTGTAGCTGAAAGAGCTGTACACAGAGCCGAGAAGCTGGACACCTCGCCGCTGCCCGAATCCTCATTTTTCAGCATATATTTGAGTGCCTTGCCCAGCTTTCTTACCTGAACGAAGCCCAGTCTTACGGTGAGCAGGACACCGCAGGCGATTATGAGTATTATCAGCGGCAATCCCCAGACGTAATCGTCGATAGTGGAAATAATGTCGTTGAATTTTTCCATAGACGCATCTCCTTGGTTGTTAAATTTTTCTCAATCTCACAGATTATACCATATATATGAGGGATAAGTCAAGTGAAAAAGCGCTGATTCGGTGGGAAATCGGATAATAATGTTATTACAAAGGAGGTGTGCTTTTTGCTTATCAGATAAACAAAAAGGGAACACCTTTTAAGGTGTTCCCTCAGCTTGTTGAAAAAGACGATTTCAACTAATAACGGGATTCCAAAGGGACTGTGTTCCTTTGGCAGAGTCCAGAGGCAGCGCCTTTGGTAGGGTGTGGGGCAAAGCCCCACAAATAGGACTGTTTTTTAAGAGGGAACGCCTTGCAAGAGAAGGCGTTCCCTAATGAAATTGGGGTTTATTGACAGACTGAGGGAACACCTTTTAAGGTGTTCCCTGCAATAATTATGCTGTTTAAGAATAAGTTCACTTAACAGTAGTAACGTCGCTTCCGAACCACTTTGTTGAGATCTCGCCGAGCTTTCCGTCAGCCTTCATCTCGCTGAGAGTCTTCTGGACTTCGTCGCGGAGTGCCTGATCTTCCTTTCTGAATCCGATAGCGTACTCCTCAGCTTCGAGGTTGCCGTCGAGTATCACGTAGTCCTTATCGTTTGAAGTGATGAAGTAGTTTGCAACTACTGAATCAAGGAATACAGCGTCAGAGAAGCCAAGCTCCATCTGGTTAAGAGCTGTAACGTTGTCTTCGAGAGGTGACTCTGTGATATCCTTGTAGAGGTCGGCAGCTTCGAGTATCTCCTGAGCAGTAGAACCTGTCTGAACGCCGATGGTCTTGCCCTTGAGGTCGTCCATGGACTTGATATCGCTTTTTGCGGGTACAACGAATATCATCTCGTTCTTCATGTAAGGCTCTGAGAGGTTCATTGCCTCAGCTCTTGCAGGATTTATCGACATACCGTTCCAGATGCAGTCGATCTTGCCCACATTGAGGTCTTCTTCCTTTGTATCCCAGTTGATAGGCTGCTTGATGAGCTCAACGCCTAATCTGTCGCATACTTCCTGAGCAACGTCGATATCAAAGCCTATGATCTCATTGCTCTCGTCTGTGAAGCCCATAGGAGGGAAGCTTGCATCGAGACCGAGAACCAGCTTCTTCTCGTCGAGTACCTTCTGGAGGGAGTTGTCCTCAGCTGAAGCATCTGTACCGGCTGCGGTAGATGTTTCATCGGAAGCAGCTGTTGTTGTAGCTTCTGTAGCAGACTCCTTTGACTCGGAAGTTGTCGAAGTGTTGTTCGGATCAGAGCAGCCTGCCATAGCGGACATCATTGCAACAGAGGCAATACCTGCCAAAAGGCTTCTGAACACATTTCTTTTCATTTGGATTTCCTCGCTTTCAGAATTAAAACATTAATGATACACATATCATAGCACATTTGACCCGTAGTGTAAAGACCGTGGAAATGGTTTTGGAACATCATATAAATAATTGCAATACGTGGCATATGTGGTATAATTGACATTGCTGTACCTTAGTAAGCAGTGAATAGTAAGTAGAAAGTAGTGTAGGGCGATGTCCGCATCGTCCGATCAAATACCAAAAAATAACGGAGGAAAATATGATAACAGTAAGTAATGTAAGTGTTCAGTTTGGCGGCTCAACACTTTTTAAAAATGTAAATCTTAAATTTACGAATGGTAACTGCTACGGCGTTATCGGTGCAAACGGTGCAGGAAAGTCCACTTTCCTCCGTGTGCTTTGCGGCGAGCTTGAACCTGCTTCGGGCGAGGTGGTAATGCCCAAGGAGGAGCGTCTCAGCGTTCTCAAACAGGATCACTTCGCATACGACGAGTATACCGTTCTTGATACCGTAATAATGGGAAATGCCCGTCTTTACGAGATAATGCAGGAAAAGGACGCTCTTTACGCAAAAGAGGACTTCTCAGAGGAGGACGGCGTAAAGGCTTCTGAGCTTGAAGGCGAGTTTGCCGAGCTCAACGGCTGGGAGGCTGAATCCGACGCATCAAAGCTCATACAGGGTCTGGGACTTTCCGAGGATATACTTTATACTCAGATGTCGATGCTTTCGGGTAATGAAAAGGTAAAGGTGCTTCTTGCGCAGGCGCTTTTCGGCAATCCTGATATAATACTCCTCGACGAGCCTACGAACCACCTCGATATAGACGCAGTGCGCTGGCTGGAAGAATTCCTTTCCGAGTACTTCGGTACGGTAATCGTCGTATCCCACGACCGTCACTTCCTCAATAACGTCTGCACCCACATCGTTGATATCGACTACAACAAGATAAAGATGTACGTAGGTAACTATGAGTTCTGGTACGAGTCCAGCCAGCTCATACAGCGCATGATAAAGCAGCAGAACAAGAAGAACGAGGAGAAGATAAAGGAACTCAAGGACTTTATCGCACGATTCTCCGCAAACAAGTCCAAGTCCAATCAGGCTACATCACGCCGAAAGCTCATCGAGAAGCTCACTGTTGAGGAGCTCCCTGCATCGAGCAGAAGATACCCGTTCATTGGATTTGATATGGACAGGGATCTGGGCAAGGACATTCTTCAGGTGGACGGCATTTCAAAGACCGTTGACGGCGTAAAGCTTCTTGACAACGTAAGCTTTACCCTGGGAAGAAACGATAAGGTAGCTTTTGTCGGCGAGAGCGAGCAGGCTATCACAATGCTGTTCAAGATACTCATGGAAGAGGAGCAGCCCGACAGCGGAAGCTTCAAATGGGGCGTATCCGTAACTACTTCGTATATGCCTGTTGACAACTCGGAGTACTTCAACGGCTGCGAGCTGTCGATACTGGACTGGATAAGGCAGTATTCAGTAAAGGACGAGACTGAGACCTATCTCCGCGGCTTCCTCGGACGAATGCTGTTCTCGGGCGATGACGTATACAAGCCTGTAAATGTACTTTCAGGAGGCGAGAAGGTGAGATGTATGTTCTCACGCATGATGCTTTTCGGCTCTAATGTTCTTGTGCTTGACCGTCCGACCAACCACCTTGACCTCGAAAGCATAACCGCTGTAAACAACAGCCTTATCAACTTCAAGGGAGTTGTTCTCCTTGCATCTCACGACCACGAGATCATGCAGACTACTGCAAACCGCATAATCGAGATACTTCCCGAGGGCTGTCTGGACAGACAGGGAACCTATGAGGAGTTCATTGAATTCAAGAAGTCAAACGGACTTCTCTGATATAAGTTTGGCTCTGCCGCAGCCGCGATGCAAAAATGTAAGCATAGAATATGAACGGGATCCCAAAGGGACTGTGGCAGCGACCAGCGAAACAATACTAAGGCGTTTCCTAATGAAACAGAGTTTTTGACATACAAAAGCCGAAGCGATGAGCTTCGGCTTTTCAGCTTGTCGAAAAAGTCGATTTCAACTAATAAAGGGATTCCAAAGGGACTGTGTTCCTTTGGCAGAGTCCAGAGGCAGCGCCTTTGGTAGGGTGTGGGGCAAAGCCCCACAAACAGCCTCAAAGCGCCTCGCTGGACTGTTTTTTAAGAGGGAACGCCTTGCAAGAGAAGGCGTTCCCTAATGAAATTGGGGTTTATTGACAGACTGAAGCCGAAGCGATGAGCTTCGGCTTTTTGCTTATTCGGATTCATAGGGCAGGAGATATTTCGTGCAGAGGTCGCGCCACTGCATATATTCGGGCAGGGAATGTACCTGCTCGATGGCAGCATTTGCCTCCTTGTCCTGCACTGTGCTTATGTAACCCTGAGTATTTACGTATGATCGGTACATCTCACCGCCGATTATCAGGTCGATGAAAATGTATTCGTTCTCGACATAGTCGTGGACTGCCTCCTCCTGAGTTTGCTGAACATTGCAGGCACTGAACGGGTCAGCATTTGAGATATGCCCGGAGATGACAGACAGCTTTTCATCGTTCAGGCTGTCGAAGTCATAGGTATCTCCGAACAGCATAAAATCGTCGTCCCTTGTTTCGGACAGATACGCAGCGAGCCAGATATCGTCGTCGAGCTGATAATTCTCCTCGAAAGTATCGCTGTCCTTCCATAGTCGGTTGTGTTTGTCGATATTGCCTTCATTGTGCATATAAAATCCGCACCATACTCTGCCGTCTGATTCGATAAAAAAGTCTGATTTTGTGTAAGAGTTGATATTGTAGATCCTTTCACGATAGATGATACGGCTTTGGCTGGAGCTGCTTGCTGGATTTTCTGAGAGAGCAGTATTGATGATCTCAGTAACACTTTCCGTCATGACCTCCTGTGAGCCGTCCGAAGAATTCGTATCGGCAGCACAGCCCATGAGCATTAGTGTAGCTAAAGCGGCTGCTGTAAGTCGTTTCATGTTGTTGATCCTCCTAAATACGGGAGAAGACCTCTCCTATCCTGTCGCAAATGAGCAGATCTGCCTGTTTATCCATCTGGGTCGGAGCCATATTTATGATAACGAGATTATTGCCCCTGAAATAGCGGATAAGACCTGCTGCGGGGTAAACATTCAGTGAAGTGCCGCCGATAATGAGGGTATCGGCAGCGGCGATGGAGCTGACAGCACCGTTTACCGTATCGTCGTTGAGGGATTCCTCATAGAGAACGACATCGGGCTTGACGATACCGCCGCATTCGCATTTGGGGATTCCCTGAGAGTTGATGATATATTCAACATCGTGGAATTTTCCGCACTTTGAGCAGTAGTTGCGCAGTACGCTTCCGTGGAGCTCATACACTCTTTTGCTGCCGGCTGCCTGATGAAGACCGTCGATATTCTGAGTGACAACAGCCGAGAGCTTTCCCTGTTCTTCGAGCTGAGCAAGTTTCAGATGAGCTGCATTGGGCTTAGCGTCGAGACAAAGCATTTTAGCTCTGTAGAAGCGGTAGAATTCCTCCGTCTTGTGGACGAAGAATGTGTGGCTCAGGATAGTTTCGGGCGGATAGTCCCACTGCTGGTTGTACAGACCGTCCACGCTGCGAAAGTCGGGGATACCGCTTTCCGTTGAGACACCTGCGCCGCCGAAGAATACGATATTGCGGGAGTTCTTGACGATATCCGCAAGTTTTTCGATATTGTCCATAGTCTCAGTCCCCCATTACTTTTACAAAGAATTTTCTTGTACGCGGACCGTCGAACTCGCAGAAGTAGATATCCTGCCACGTACCGAGAAGGAGCTTTCCGCCGCTGATGATGATAGTTTCGCTTGCACCGACAGCAGAGGATTTGATATGAGCGTCGGAGTTGCCTTCAACGTGTCGGAACGCCTGCAAGTCAGGGAAGAAGCTGTCCATGCCCTTGATGAAATCGGTCTGTACATCAGGGTCAGCGTTTTCATTTATAGTGATAGCTGCGGTTGTATGCGGACAAAAGACGATACATATACCCTCAAGTACGCCGCTTTCCTTTACAGCCTCACTGACCTCCCGCGTGATATCAACAAGACCTTCGGCGGGAGTACTAAGCTTGAAATTAAACAACATATATACAAAACTCCTTTCGTGAATTTGGTAGACTTTAGCCGCCAGCCTGTGGAGACGGCAAGATTTGGTATTGGATTCAATGCTTTGAATTATAGAATCTACAGAAATAATTCAGCGGACACTCTGTACACCTTGGCTTGCGGGCGTTGCAGATATCTCTGCCGAACTCTACTGTCCTGTGGCAGAAATCCGACGAGACTTCGGGCGGAATGAGCTTAACAAGGTCTTTTTCGACCTTTGCAGGCTCCTTGTTTTTAGTCAGCCCGAGGCGACCTGTTATGCGGATACAGTGGGTATCCGTGACCATAGCAGGCTTCCCGAAAACATCTCCCAGCATAAGATTGGCAGTTTTTCTGCCGATTCCCGAGAGCGTAAGGAGCTCCTCCATAGTATCGGGAACTTCTCCGCCAAAGTCGTTTATAAGCTGCGAAGCCATTTCCTTCAGGCTTTTCGCCTTGTTATGATAGAAGCCACAGGGCTTTACGTCCTGTTCGAGCTCCGAAATATCGGCATTTGCAAAAGCTTCAAGGGTAGGGTACTTTTTAAAGAGAGTCTCCGTGACCACGTTTACCCTCGCATCGGTACACTGAGCGGCAAGTCTTGCAGCGAACATAAGCTCATAGGGCTTGGAATAATTCAGACTGCAAGCTGCATCGGGGTAGAGCTTTTCCAGCTCTTTCACGGCGAGTTCGGCTATTTCTTTTTTGGTCATGGGGAGTTCTCCTTGAATTTTTTCTGTTTTTCGAGTATGCTGTCGTAGACCTTATACATTTTCTGTACGGTATTCTCGAGGAAGTAGTAGTGCTTTATGTAGAACATGAGCAGTACCAGTATGATAGTAACGAGGATAAGCGCAGGGATATTGCTTCTGAATATGGTGACAGCCATGAATATAGTCAGGACAAGTGCAAAAAGCATAGTCACGAGGAAGTGGACGATCCTTTCGTGCTGCATGAAAGCGATCTTGTCCTTGTGTTCAGCCATTATTTCGGCAAGTTCGTCAGCGTCGGAGCACTTTTCGATGCGCTGTATGATGCAGTTCATATAATTAGTAAGGTATTCTGTCATTATACCACTCCTTCATGAACAAATTAGACTAATCTATAATAAAATTATACACCTTTTTGGCAAAACTGTCAATAGTTAATGGGCGAAACGATAAAATATATGCTGATATTTAACTAAAGCAGCGTTTAAGTAATATTTAAGTTAAATTTGAGCTTTATGTCAAAAAACTCTGTAGTCTATTGTGCACATATACGAATTTTTTTGCAGAAATGCAAACATTTTGTGTTTCTTATTGATTTTAACTGAAATTATAGCTATAATTAAAGTGAATTCACCGCTCGGCGGTGAACTGGAAATGTTTGTAAATCAAATTTGCCATTTCAGGAGGATATTAAAAATGGGAAAAAATTTATTCAAAAAGGCAGGAGCTGCGCTCATGTCAGCGGCAATGATGCTGAATGGCGCGGTCTACAGCTCGTCAACGGTCATCGCGGCAGACGCACCGCAGAAGATCGAGTTCGAGGACGCTAAGGTGACTGGCACTATCACTGTTGAGAAAGATACCAATGCAAGCGGCGGTTCAGCTCTGAAAATGACCGACAGCGGAACTATCGAGCTCAAGGTAACTGTGGACAAGTCAGGTCCGTACAAGCTGACCTTCTATGTATTCGGTATCGGAACCGACAAGCAGCAGAATCTCAGCATCAACGGCGTTTCACAGGGCGCACTGGGAATCCCCGAGGGCAGCGACTACAAGGCAGTTACACTCTCCTCGATAATGCTCAAAGAGGGCGAGAACACCATAACTATCGAGAAATCATGGGGCTGGTCACAGTTCGATTATCTCGAAGTCGCAAGCATGGATAACCTTACTATCAAGGCAACACAGACAACTCCCTGCGATCAGCTGGCAACAGTGGAGACACAGAGCCTTATGGCTTACCTTGCGGAAAACTACGGCAAGCACATAATCTCGGGTCAGCAGGAGATATACAGCGGCGGTCCTCACGGACTTGAGACAGAGTTCGAGTACCTGAAGGAAACTACAGGACACTATCCTGCTATCCGCGGCTTTGACTACGGCAATTTCTGCTGTCCGCTCTACGGCAGCGACGACGGCTCAACAGACCGTATCATCGACTGGGTAAAGAATAAGGGCGGAATCGCAACTGCTTCTTATCATATAAACGTTCCGAAGGATTTTGCAAACTATACCATCGGAACAAAGATGGACTGGTCGCTTTCGACCTACGGCGCGAAGGATACTGACTTCTCACCTTCAAAGGCTGCAACTCCGGGCACAAAGGAGAACGAGTACTATCTTTCCACACTGAAAACTCTTGCCAAGGAGTTCAATAAGCTCGAAGCAGAGGGTATCCCTGTTATCTGGAGACCTCTCCACGAGGCTGAAGGCGGCGGCGGAGAGAAGGAGTCATGGTTCTGGTGGGGCAGAGAGGGCTCGGAAGCTTACAAGAAGCTCTGGATATACACCTACAATACCCTGACCAACGATCTCAATTGCCATAACCTCATCTGGGAGTGGAACAGCTACAACTACGCTAATTCCACAAACTGGTATCCAGGTGATGCATATGTAGATATAATCGGATACGATAAGTACAACTGTACTGTATACCTTGAGGAGAACGGCTGGCAGCCTTCTCTCAAACATGACGACAGCGCTATAAGCTCCACATTCTACGGACTCATCGACAAGTATGACGGTAAGAAAATGGTAGCTATGGCTGAGAACGACTGCTTCTCAACAGTTGAGAACCTTACATCTGAGAATGCAGGCTGGCTCTATTTCTGTACATGGTATGACGGCGGAAGCGATAATAACAACTTCCTTACGAATCCGATATTCAATACCAAGGAAGATACGATCGCAATGTATCAGAGCGAATACTGTATCACTCTTGATGAGCTTCCGAAGGATCTTTACAAAAAGGAAGGCATAACACCTCCCGATCCTTCAAAGACAACAACTACTACCACGACGACTTCCGACCCGAATGTGACAACTACCACAGCTGCTTACGAGTTCGAGGTACAGAAGAAGTCGGTTACTATCCCTGCAAAGCCTGAAAATGCATTAGGCAAGCAGATGGTCATTGATATAACAGGTGCTCCGAGCGCATCTATCGGCGGAGCTGTCGGCTACGGCACAACTGCTGACGACTGGAAGAATATCGAGTGGAAGGGCAATGCTGACAAGGACGGAAAGCTGGAAGTTGTCGTTGATATCAGCGATATGCCTGACTCGTTCAAGACCTGCGAGGTACAGGTATGGTGGTCGAATGTATGGAATGCCGCAACAGAAAAGGCTATCGACAAGCCGTACAAGATAGAAAGCTGCAAAGTTGAATACCTCATGGGCGGCGACGTTCTTGAAGCAACTATGTGGGGAGATGCAAACTGCGACAACAGCTTGGATATGGCTGACGTAGTTATGATAATGCAGTCTCTTGCAAATCCTGACAAGTATGGTCTGAACGGTGATGACGAGCACCATATCACAGAGCAGGGACTTGCCAATGCGGACGTTGATAAGACCCTGAAGGGCGTAACATCAAATGATTCGCTGAAGATACAGGAGTTCCTCCTCGGCAAGATAAAGACACTTGCACCTGAAAAGTAATGAAAAAAGCTGCACATTAATGGCGATACTCATATCGAAACTTTACATGGGATTATCGGGGGAAACCTTTCTGAGGAAAGGTTTCCCCCTCAATATTTTACGTAAAAACTTCTGTAATAGAACCGTGCTTATGTGCAGCTTTTAGCGGAACGAATATACATAAAAAGGGGCGATGTCAACATCGCCCCTTTGTGTCTTTTTTATATGGCAGAAGCTTTATTACCTCTCTGCCATTCTTGCCTTTATGTAATCTTCGAGCAGATCGACAGTACCGTCGATGCCAAGGCGTGAGCTGTTTACGCTGAGATCATAGAGTCTTGAATCGCCCCAGTGACCTTCACAGTGATAGTTGTGGTAGCGCTTTCTCTTGCGGTCCTTTTTATCAATAAAAGCCTTAGCCTTGTCCTCGGTGAGCTCGTAAACGTTCATGACACGCTTGACCTTTTCGCTCATATCGCCGAGAACGAACAGCGAAACGAGACACTTGAAGTCGCGGAGCTTTGTTTCTGAGCAGCGTCCGACAACCACGAAGGATTCGCCGCTTGCAGCCTTTTCTCTCAGAAATTTGAACTGCATCTCGGCAATATTGTCCTCGATGGAGTTGCTGTAGCCGTTTACGCGGCGTGAGAGCAGGTGGTTCTTTGGCTTTTCGTTGTATTTTTCGATCTCTTCGGGAGTAAGTCCTGTTTTATTAGCTATCTCGGTAATGAGATGACGGTCGTAGATAGGAATATTGAAGCGATTAGCGAGAGCCTCTGCGATAACACGACCGCCGCTTCCGAATTCACGACCTACAGAAATAATGACCTGTGACATACGTATTCCTCCTTTTGATGATATCTCATGATAATAGATTATAACACATATTGGTTAAAAAATCAATATGTTATCAAAGATATCGTACAAACAGGTAAACTGTTGAAATAGCGAGAACTATAACTGTAGCAGGAGCGATCTTCTTGCAGTATCTGCCCCAGCCGATAGGATAGCCGTTTTTCTGAGCAACGGAAGTTCCCACAACGTTTGCGGACGCACCGATAGGAGTAGCGCTTCCGCCGATGTCGGTACCAATAGCGAGCGACCATGCGAGAGTTGATATCGGAACGCCTGAAGTCTCGGAAAGGCTCTGAATGATAGGCACCATAGTAGCAGCGAACGGGATATTGTCCACGAAAGCGCTTGCGATAGCGGATACCCAGAGGATAATAGCGATCATGAGTTTGATGTTGCCGCCGCTGATGTCACCGATGAAGTTAGCGATGAGCTTGAGTATGCCTGTTTCTTCAAGACCGCTTACAACGATAAACAGACCGATGAAGAATATGAGTGTTTTATAGTCAACTTTTTTGAGAAGTGAAATAGCGTGTTTGCCAAAAGCGATAAGGGTGATAACTGCGATGAAAAGACCGATAGTCGCAACTGTAAGATGAGTTGTAGCGTGTGTAACGAGAAGTAATACAGCGAGTGCGAAGATGATACAGCTTATAGTGAAGTCTTTTTTGCTTGTGATAGCCTCAGAAGGCTTAGGGAACTTGCTCATATCCACGGGAGCGCTGCTGTTGCTTACGAGCTCCTTGCGGAAAGCGAAATACAGGAATAAAACTGATACCACGAGGCATATGCCTGCGCAGAGACCTGTATTTGTAAGGAAGTCGAAGAATGAGAATCCCAATGAAGTACCAACGATGATATTCGGCGGGTCACCGCACATTGTAGCCGAACCGCCCAGGTTTGCGCAGAATATCTCAGAGAGTATCATAGGAACGGGATTGAACTTGAGCAGTGAAGCGAGCTCGATAGTAACTGCTGCAAGGAACATGATAACGGTGATACTGTCGATGAACATCGAGAGAACTGCTGCCATTATCATGAAAGTGATGAATATAGGCACTGTCTTACACTTAACGAGATAAGCGATCTTCATGCAGAGCCAGCGGAAGAATCCGGCTTTTGCCATACCTTCTACCATGACCATCATGCCTGCGATGAAGATGATAGTTGCCCAGTTTATACCTTTGCTTTCGCTTTCAGTGACCTGATACCAGAAGTCCTTGGTAGCGAAGCTTTTGAAAGCAAGGGTGTCCATTATCGCCGAGCCGTTGCGCATACAAATGCCGAAAACGACCACGAGAGTCAGGAGACCGCTGCCGAGAGTAACATAGTGCCTTTCGATCTTGTCGAGAACGATCATAACGAACATTCCGACGAAGATAACGACGGCGAAAATCTGTGCTGCTGTCATATTAACCTCCGAAAACAAGCGGAAACTATCCGCGAAATAATTTACCCTATTAAATAGGTAAACACACCATTCCGAATTATAGCACAAACCATAGTCGAATTCAAGGCAATTTTTGTTTTTTTCAGAGAAATGCGAAAATTTGGACAAGCTGAGATAAATTGTCAAATAAGGTGTAAATTTTTGTTGAGACTGTCGAGGGGTATTGCAATATCAGGAGATATGTGATATAATAATAAAAGCAGAAAGAATAAAAGAACTTGTAACAAGTTCTCCTGAACTTGTTAAGCGGCTGTTAGGAGATTTTTTAAATGCTGAAATATTTATTACTTATCGGTGGATTTGTTTTGCTCATCAAGGGAGCGGATTATTTTGTTGACGGAAGCTCATCGGTAGCCAAGCGTCTGAAAGTACCTGCGCTTATCATTGGTATGACAATTGTTGCTATGGGTACGAGCCTGCCCGAGACTTCGGTAAGCGTCAGTGCTTCATTGGCAGGAAAGAACGATCTTGCCATAAGCAACGCCGTGGGCTCGAATATATTCAACCTTATGGTGGTATGCGGAGTATGTGCACTGCTGTGTCCTATGGCAGTCGGGAAGGAAACTCTGAAAAAAGACCTGCCATTTTCTATGGGAGCGGCAGGAGTGCTTCTCGGACTTGGCGCATTCACAGGCAAGGTCGAAAGATGGGGCGGTATCGTGCTCCTTGTGCTTTTTGCATTTTTCCTGTATATGATGATAAGCTCTGCGCGAAAGGCGAGAGAAAACGACCCTGAATTCGTAACGGACGAGTACAAAGTCCTTCCCATGTGGAAGTGTCTGCTGTTTATCTTCGGAGGAGCGGCTGCCATTGCAGTGGGCGGAAAAATGGTAGTTGAGGGCGCATCTGATATAGCCCGTGCGTTCGGAATGTCGGACAACCTTATCGGTATGACGGTAGTGGCTCTCGGTACGAGCCTGCCCGAGCTTGTAACGTCGATAGTTGCGGCACGAAAGGGCGAGGTGGATATGGCTCTCGGAAACGTAGTCGGCTCAAATATATTCAATATCCTCTTTGTACTTGGCATAGCAGCGACAATATCGCCTATCGGCTTCACTGTGAATAATGCCATAGATACGGCAGTTCTTGTTGCTATGAGCCTTATGGTGCTTCTTATGTGCATACCGCAGAAAAAGATGCTCCGCTGGCACGGAGCGACGATGCTTGCAGTATATGCAGGGTATACCACATATATATTCATGAGATAATGATTAAGGAAAGGGATTATTATGACCTGTAAACATTGCGGTGCGTCTATATCCGAGTATGATATCCAGTGCCCGTACTGCGATTCATATGTAGATCATGGTTTTGAAGAATGGAAATATGAAAATGAACCTGAGGATACACATGAGAGTTATTCTCCGCGTGTAAGAGGAAGAAATTACGATCCTCAATATGATAAGGTGAATCCTGTATTTCTGATTTTTTCTTTTTTTCCTTTAATAGGAACTGTTCTGGGAGCAATATTGATCGCATCAGGCTATAAAAAAAGCGGTACGGTATATTTGCTGATATCATTGTGTGTATATATTGCACCTATCCTATTTGCAATAATCTGCATGATCATAACATAAAAGTGCCCGTGAGCAATTGCTCACGGGCTTTGTTATTGCATCAGAATGTGAGTTCGTCTGTGATCTCGAGTGTGCTTATCTCAGCAGCAATGAATTTATTGCTTGAAAGTGTATATACATAGTCGCCTATATATAAAGCTCTGTTATAATGAGATATGATATTATAATCCTCCCAGCCGTTGACAGAGGTGGAGATATCGCCGATCTCGACGAATTTTCCGTCCTCGAATCGGAAGAATACGTACTGATATACGGCTGAATATTCAGAGTTATAGTCGTTGTCGTAAGAATACGTATCTTTTGTTATCGGAACGCCTATGAGATTCTTTTCGGGAGCGATGAGGAGCGCCTTTCTCTCGTATGTTGCTTCCGAGCTGTAATAGCTCTCGGACTGGTTTCTTATATCATCTTCTAAGAAATACTGACTGTTCCATGTGAATACATCTGCTGCCTTGAGATTGTTGGGGTCAGAGTTGTCGAACATAGTCAGTCTCAGACCGGATATCCTGCCGTTGTCGTCAGCGTCCTGACCGAAGCCGAGGAGAAGACCGTCGCCCCATGGCTGCATATATGTGCTGAATCCGTTTATCTTGAATTCATCGAGAACTACAGGATTCTGCGGATCGCTGAGGTCAACAGCGTAGAGCGGATCGGTCTGGCGGAATGTAACAACGTAAGCCATATTGCCGCTGAAGCTTGCTGATTTGAGCTGCTCGCCAACACCGAGTTCGCCGACGCTTCCGACGATATTCATATCCATGTCGAGAACGTACACACGGGTATCGGTCTTGATGGTGTTGTATGTGTAGTAGCCTTCTTCATCGTCGTTACTAACTATGCTGTTCCATACTCCCTCGAAGAAGCCGTAATCGTAGTCGTCATCGGAGTACTTGTGGAATACCTTTTCAGTCTCGGTATAAGTAGCAGCAACGCGGAAATAGCCGTCATACTCGCTCATGGAGAACTGATCCTTGATGCTTCCCTGCACAGTACCGCCTGCCATTGGGACGATATCTCCGCCCTTAATGGAAATACGTGTGATGTCAGAGGTATTGTCATCGTTCCATGAGTACGAAGCGGAATAGAGATTGTCGGCTGAACAGTAGATGCTGCCAGTATAACCTGCGAGGGACTTGATATCATAAGACTTTGGTGCGCCCGACTCATTGAGGTCAATGCTTCCGATGACTGTATAAGGCAGATTATAGCCGTTTTCACAGAATCCGTTGACATCATCTGCCGGGAGGAGGATATCCTCGGCGGGTATGAGTTTGACATCATCTCGGCAGCCATAGCTTGGGATATATCTATTCTCGTTGCCTGAGTTTTCGATGTTGTCGAAGGAATAGCTGGTATAGTCGGACAGAAGGAGCATATATCCGTCGGGAGAGATCCTCACGTCGTCATAGGAGCCGTCCTGAGTGTATACATCTATAAGCTCCGGCTGATCGCCTGTAGTATAGAACGCAACAAATGTTGAGCCGTTGCATGAGCCGCAGAAATCGCTGTTGCTGTATGAGTAGATTGAGGTGTAGTCAGTGCCGATAATAGCGATCATATCGTTATAGATGTACATATCATTAACGGTAATGGTGTATTCCTCAGCATTTTTGTTTATGTCGCTCTTGAGATCGACTGAGCTTTGGCTCGTGAACTTGCCGTCCTTGACGTTTGCGACGCGGAGAACAGGGGAGTTATATTTACCTTTCATATCGTTGCCGAGGTAGTAGATATGCTTTCCGTCAGTTTTGACGATATCAGCTTCGAGAACGTCCTGCTCCTGATAGTAGGTATCGGAGTGCTCGGGATCTTTCTCGGCTTCGGTCGTCGGTTCCGTTTCAGCTTCTGTGGTGGGTTCCGTAGCAGTCTCGGTGACAGGCTCTGTGGTTTTCTCATCATCGGAAGTTGATATTACAGGTACCTCAGGCTCTATCTCGCCGCTGCCACCTAAACCTGCGTTGCTTGAATACTCGCCACCGTTTGTTTTCGGTACATCAACTTCTTCGTCAGCTGAGTCGGGCATTGCTTCTTCTACGGCAAAATTGCTTTTTGTCATGGCTCCGTAGGTCTTTGCATCGGCTTTTTTTGCCTTTTTATTAGCTTCCTCGAACATATTGTATATCTGTTCGTAGCTTTCAGCACCGTTCATATAGCTGAACTTCTTTGTTTCAGACTTCTCGGGCTTTGCTTCCGGCGTTCTGACATCTTGCTTTGTAGTGGGCTCGATGACGGGATTATCATATGATTTATTTATCTTTCCGTTGTTCCAGTTATAAGCGGCAGTACCGCCGATCACTGCACAGGCTGCCGCAGCCGCGGTTATACGGCTGACAGCGATGCCCTTTCTCTTTTTCTTCGGAGCTTCATTGTCCAGCATTATTTTTATATTCTCAGGTTTGAGCCTGTCGGGAACAGGTTCTGAATTCATCTGCTCTCTGAGCTTGTCATCATTTTTCATGTTCATTCTCCTTTCGTGGCTCATAATTCAGGGGTGAGTTCAAGCCGCAGCCGCTGCTTTATACGTGTGAGCTTTGAACGGACTGTGCTTGGTTTGATACCGCAAAGTGCTGATATCTCATCGCTTGAATAGCCGCCCAGGACTGACATTGACAGCAGCAGCCTTGACTCGCTGTCGAGCCGGTCAACAGCCTCTCTCAGCTCCACTGATTCAAAGCTGAAGTTCTCACTGAGGGGAGAATCTTCGTTCAGCTCATCATTGGGCTCGAAGTAAGAGCGCTGTTTGCGTTTTATCTTTGCTGCAAGTATCGTCATTATCCAGCTGCGGAATTTTTCAGGCTTGCGTAATTTCTTGATTGAGCAGAAAGCGTCCATAACGGTATCGCTTACAGCATCAGCAGCATCGTGGGAGTTTCGCAGGCTATACAGCGCAATATGATAAAGGTCTTCATAAACGGTGGAGTATAGTCTTGCGAAAGCATCGGTGCTGCCTTCCCGCGCGAGTTGTACGTCTGCGGAGTAGTCGATCATGCGAATCCCTCCTTTGAATCCGAATTCATAACATAAGTGTCGTCAGGTGTACAAATTGCTGCACAGGAAAAATAAAATCGGCAAGGTGCACAATGAGCAGATGCAACAATTGTAAGATATAACAGCATATAAATATTCAACCCACAAAAATGAGGTTCTGGTGGAAAAAATGCAGAAAAGTTCATTGACAATTCTTAATAAATCATGTATAATAAATGTAACTTCTATTGATGCAGCCGTTTTATCAGGAGTTTAATTTAATAGGCAGCAAATTACATTTTTACGGCTAAGCAAAAAAACAGGGGTGGGAAAACTTGATAAAGAAAAAAAGAATGATCTTTGGCGTTGTAGCTGCGGAGGCGAACAGCATTGAGCAGCGTCAGATCATAAAGGGAATTGCGAGATTTGACCAGTGTGTCGGTGTCGATACCATAGTTTTCTCCAACAATTATAATCCTAATGTCAAGGAAAAGGAACTTTACTGCGAAAATAGGATATACGATCTTATCCTGTCCGACGAGATAGACGCTCTGATAGTTATATCCGAGTCCTTCGTCAATGAGGAGCTGAGAAAGCTCATCGCAGATCACCTTGTCCGCAAGAATGTCCCCATTGTCATTGTAGGCACATATAACTCTGATCTGGACCTTCCTAACTGTACCTTTATAAATACCAGCGACGAGAATGATATTGAGGATGTGACCGATCATCTTGTGGAAAAGCATGGATTTACGGAGATTGATATAATCACTGGTTACGATTTCATTGAAGCCTCCAACCTACGTGTGAACGGATACAGAAAATCGCTTGAAAAGCACGGTATAGAGTATGACGAGAGCCGTGTCCATTTCGGCAATTTCTGGATGAATTCGGGCGAAGAGCTTGCCGAGCGCTATCACAGCGGCGAGCTTGAACTGCCGCAGGCGATAATCTGCGCCAATGACTATATGGCGTATGGACTTATCGACCGATTTGATAAGCTTGGCATAAATGTCCCCGATGATGTAACTGTAGTCGGCTATGAGTTCGTAGGCGACCGTTTCCTGCATTCACCTATACTTACGACCTATAAGCGAAACCGCGAAACTATTGGAGAAGATGCAGCAAACCTTGTGTACAGCCGCATCAAGAAGCGCGAGTTCCTTTTTGCGCCTCCAAAGGGAGAAATGATATGCGGCACAAGCTGTACCTGCGGAATTGACCGCAAACAGTACAAGGAAGAACTGAAAAGCGCAAGAACAAAGCGTGAATACGACAACTGGAACCTCTTCAATCCGCTGGATCAGAAGCTGACAGAGTGCCGCACCCTTAGCGAATTTACTGATATATGCAGTGAGTATCACTGGCAGGTGCGCGGTATCCAGAGCTTCTACCTGTGCCTTTACAAAAACTGGTATGATTCAGATGCAGAGCTGAGCGAGATCCTTTCCTGTCAGAGCATGGTCAACTGGGACGACAGAACGCCGTTTGATCTTCATAAGTATAATTTTGCGGCACTTCTTTCCAAGAATTATGAACCTGCGGTGTACTATTTTAACCCGCTGTTCTTCAATGACCGTCTTTTTGGACATCTTGTACTAAAGTATCATGATCCCGATACATATGACGATATTTACCGCAACTGGCTCAAATCCGTATCCAACGGACTTGAGTTTCTGCGCATGAAAAATGATATACAGTATCTTACCCAGTGCCAGAATCTTTCCGATATGCGCGATACTCTCACAGGAATGTACAATGAGACAGGCATGAGGAAGGTATATCACACCATAGAGCTCGAAAAGCAGGACAGCTGTCTCGTTATGATGCGCATCGGCATATCCAATGCAGGATTTTACGAGCTCAGCGGCAAGATACCTGCCATAATGGACGCAGCAGAAGCAGTCAAGCAGTTCTGCGGCAGCAACGATATTTTCGGCAGAGTCAACGACAATACATTTGCCTGCATAATCCAGGGCGAAAGCGATGCGGAGCTCCTTGAGAACAGGCTCAATTCCATAATGTTCCAGCACGGAGTATATATCGACCAGTACGGACTTGATTCCTTCGTGTGTGCAGCTGTCAAGTGTACGGAAAAGTCCTATACGAAAATGACAGTGGCTTGTACGGATATACTTGCCGAGCGTCAGCGCGAGAAAATGGAGATGCGTATGCGTCCGCACTATGAGGATATGCTGAATATACGCAGCTATATCTACAGCAATCCGCAGGACAGCTTCGAGTCGGAGAAGCTCCAGAAGCTCTACCCGTACAGCGCAGGACATCTCCGCGAGGTGTATAAGAAATGCTTTGGCGTGAGCATACATAAGGACTGCATCAACGCACGAATGGCAAAGGCTACTTATTGCCTGACGGTAACTCCGCTGAGTATGGCGGAGATAGCAGAGCAGTGCGGCTATGTGGACAGTAAGTACTTCCTGCGCCAGTTCCTCGCAACAGTGGGCGTAACACCGAACCAGTACCGCAACATGGCGAAATAGCAGCGTGACGCTGCACCCTTGCCCCGTTGCCGCTCGTGAACTCGCTCACTCTTATCAACGTCGTTAATTGTACATCGCTTACGGCACAAAAATGTAACGTGAAATCATTGTAGGGGACGCCGCCCTCGGCGTCCCGTGCTTTACAGAACACGTAACATGAAATACACTGTAGGGGCGGCGTTCCGCCGCCCGTGACGTAAATATCAAACAAATTATAAACAAACCCCGAAAGCTTCAATATCCGAACGCTTTCGGGGTCGTTTTGATAAATAAGGATAAAAATCAGAATTGTCGGGAATGTTTCTGTCTGAAAGGATCAGCGGAACGGAATTTAACTGTTACACTTATCCAGCTCATCTGTCTGCTCGTAAACCATAAGATGATCTTTGGTTTCCTCGGTGAGTACTCCGTTTTCGATCGTGATCGGAATACCTTCGTCGCTGCTATCTGCTTTTGTGTGATATTTCATCTCTTCGGGACTGAAAAAGTACTCGTAAGCTTTATCTCCATTTTCGGTATGGACTTTCAGGAAAAACTGTCCGTCTGCCGAGATATCGAAGAACATATACATACTTTTGTCCTTCCAGCCGTTTGTGTAGGATTCAGAGCAGTCTTTACCGTCGATTATGAACTTTACCAAGCGATATTTTCCGGCATATTGTTTAAAAAACTCTTCTTTGTTCATTTTAACTCCTTTGTTTATTGTATCATGTGATTGGTTGTTTTTTTCGTATATTCTGATTTTAATAAGATTATACAGCAAAAGGCTTGATATGTCAATAAAGCCGTCAGCCGTTAGCCGTTAGCTTGTAGGGGCTGCCTTTGGCGGTTCACATTAATTAAGATAAATCAGAATTTGCCGGATTATTTTCTGCATAAACAATGCAGAATCGTTCCGTCTTCCGGCTTATAAATGTTTCCTTTTTCACAAAGGAGAACCTCAAAGCCCGCCAGCTCTGCAAACTGTATCAGATCAGCCGCTTCAAATGCCTCCCAGTATATTACGGAATCGGCAAAAGGATAGAACCTGTGATCATCCAGACAATTTGGATAATGCTCCGTCAGAAACCTGTAATCATGTGCTGAAAAACTGCATAATCCGCTTTTTTTAAGGACTCTTTTACATTCTGACAAATAGTCCTTCCTGAATTTGTTTCCATACAGCAATCCAAATGTCTGCGCCCATATAATTATGACATCGAATGATCCTGCATCGAAATTCAGATGTTCCCCATCATATTCCTGAAATGAAATATGATATCCTTTATCTGCGGACAACTGTTTTACCTGTGTGATTACTTCATTTGAAATGTCAATTCCGACTACATTATATCCCAAATCGGATAATGCAAATGCTTCTCGTCCCAAACCGCAGCCAATATCCAATACTCTGGCGCATGGCGGAAAAAAACTGATAACCGACCGTTCCCATTCTTTCAGTGCAGGATTCCAATTCCGCATTTCATCAACATTCTTTTTTTCTTCATACCACTCTGAAACAATGCTGTTCATATCACTTTCTTCCCCCCGTCAAATTCCGATTTATTTTACTAAAATTATACAGCTAAAAGCTTGATATGTCAACAAAAAAGCCACAGCACGTTAAATGCTATGGCTTCTTTCAATGTGTCTTAACGGGCAGCGGAACGCCGTCCCCTACAAGCTAACGGCTTATTTTGCCTTGCCGAGGAATGCAGCACCGATGATGCCTGCGTCGTTGCCGAGCTTAGCGATAACGATCTCGGTATTCTTAGGTGAGTTGCGGGTATAAACTTCCTTGGCAACAAGCTCCTTCATGGGGAGGAGGAGAGGATCACCCTCGTTGCACACGCCGCCGCCGATGCAGAGGATATCAGGCTGGAAGATATTGATAGTATTTGTGATACCTGCTGCGAGGTACTTGATGTACTTGTCAACAACAGCCTTAGCATAAGGGTCGCCTGCTCTCATGCAGTCGAAGGAAGTACGAGCAGTTACCTTGCCCTTTTCCTTTTCGGACTGAGCCATGATGCTGTCAGGATGCTCAGCGATAGCTTCTTTAGTCATACGGATAAGACCTGTAGCTGATGAGTAAGCCTCGAAGCAGCCCTTTCTGCCGCATGAGCACTGAGCGCCGTCAACTTCGATAACAGTGTGACCGATCTCAGCACCTGCAAAGTTAGAACCCGAATAGATCTTGCCGTCGATGATGATACCGCCGCCGACACCTGTGCCGAGAGTGATACAAACAGCGTTCTTAGCGCCCTTTGCAGCACCTGCAACGAACTCGCCGTAAGCAGCAGCATTAGCGTCGTTCTCGATAAATACAGGCTTGTCGATGGACTCCTGTATGTACTTCACCATAGGAGTGTCCTTGAAGCCGAGGTTGTTGGAGTACTCGATGATACCTGTTTCGCTGTTTGCGATACCCGGAGTACCAACGCCGATCCACTCGATCTGGTCCATAGTGAGCTTAGCGCTCTTTACAGCTTCGACAGCCATTCTTGCCATATCGTCAGCGATCTCCTTTTCGGGACGCGGACAGTTTGTCTTTGTGCTTGCCTTAGAGATGATGTTGTAATTCTCATCAACAACACCTGCGACGATATTTGTACCGCCGAGGTCGATTCCTACATAGTATTTCATTTTATATATCCTCCTTATGGAATTGCCGTGATTATCACGTCACAATTTCCTTTTATAACGTATGATCCTGCTCCTGCTGGGACAAAGACGCTTGAACCCATAGTGAGCGGTATATTGCAGCCGTCTGCGCAGAGCTCTCCGCTGCCGCCGATAACGAGTATATGAGCGAATGAGCTGTCGTCAGTACCCAGCTGAACTTCCTTGATTATTCTTTCGCGGTTTACGTTGAAGTACTCGCACTCAGCGAGGAGCTGAACAACTGCGCCGTCCAGTTCCATGCCGTAAACAGGGCGTTTATGGTCGATAGGCTCTGTATTTGTGACTTCGAGAGCCTTTTCAACGTGGAGCTGTCTCGGCTTTCCGTCAGCGCCGAGCCTTCCGTAGTCGTAAACGCGGTAGGTAACGTTTGAGCTTTGCTGTATCTCAGCGATAAGTATCCCCTTGCCGATAGCGTGGAGAGTACCCGGTTCGATGAAGAAAACGTCGCCCTTTTTTACGGGGACTTTATTCACCTTGTCCATGAGGGTATTGTCCTCGATAGCCCTGCGGAATTCCTCTTTTGATATCTTTTCCTTGAAGCCGTATACCAGCTCGGCATCGGGTTCAGCGTCGATGATGTACCACATTTCGGTCTTGCCGTTGTCGTTTTCGTATTTACGGGCGTATTCGTCGCAGGGGTGTACCTGTACGGAAAGATCGTTTTTAGCGTCGATGAGTTTTACGAGAACGGGGAAACTGCTGAACTTCCTGCAATTCTTACCCATAGCCTCGGGGTGCTTCCGGAGTATCTCAGAAAGCTTCATTCCCTTGAATTCGCCGCTTGCAGCTATACATTCCCCGTCGGGGTGACAGCTGAGCTCCCAGCTTTCCGCAAGGCGTTCGCCGCTGCTTACTTTTCCGAATAATTCGCGGAGCTTCGTACCGCCCCAGATATAGTCCTTTATAGGAGCTTCTATTAAAAATGGTCTCACTTTTTCGCCTTTCTTTGAGAAGCAGATGATGCGTCTGCTTTTTGTGTGGGCTTTGCGAATTCCCTGTTGAAGTCATCGGCAGAGCCGTTGTAAACATTGAGGTCTATGTGTTCTTCTTCGCCGACATAGCCGCTGAGAGTGCCTTTGTCGCTGTACTGCCAGAATTTCCAGTTAAGGAGATCGGGCTCGCAGTTCACGCTGCGTATCCACAGGGGATAGTCGGAGAAATTCTCCTTTACGTATCGGCAGTACACAGGCAGGGTAGTATAGATTATGGGCTTTACGCCGTAGTAATTCTCAAGCCTTGTGAGAAGGGGACGAAGTATGCTTTCGGCTTCTTCTCTTGATGGCTTGTTAGAACGCTTGTCGGCGTAGTACTCGATATCCACAACAGGCGGCATATCTATCTCATTCCTGCCTACAGAAGATATGAAATTGTCAGCCTGAGTTTCTCCCGAGCTGTCGAAGCTGAAGAAATGATAGGCGGATACTCTGATATTTGTGGAGGCAGCCCTGTCCAGATTTCTTCTTACCGATTCGTCGGTATGACCGCTTCCCTCGGTCGCTTTGATAAAGGCGAAGGAAACGTTCTGGGCTTCCAGCTCCTGCCAGTTGATATCTCCCTGATAGTTTGATACGTCAACGCCGAATATGGGATATTTTGACTTGTTGACCTTGGCTGTCGAGAAGAACAGCGCACTTGCTGCTGAGAATCCTATGAATGAACCACCCAGCAGGGTGCAGATGATATTTCGTTTCAAGTTAAGCATAAAAATGCAGACAACTCCCTGAGCTTTCAGTATTTCCCGAATGGTGGGATAAAAGCTGTGCAAAGTTATTATGTACAAAAAGTCATACAATAATATAATAAACTATAATCATGAAATAGTCAACAGTTTTTTTGCAATTTGCGAAAAAAGTAACGCACGGCTCTATTGACAAAAAAATGAAAAAATGGTAGAATCATTTTAATAAAATATTTGGCGAGGTAATGATATGGACTTTGAAGTGGAATATACCAAGAACAGGACTCAGATGAACAGGATCAAAAAAGAGGACAAGATATTTTTTATAATGTGCGCGGCAAATCTGGTATTCTTTCTCTTTTCAGCCTTTTTGCTCATTGCTTCGGGAGAGAAGAGCTATCTTATCAGTACAGTTGTCTATATGACTTCGAGTGTCGGCGGAGTATTGAGTTTGTATAAGAGGAATACAGTGCTTGCCGTTATTTCTTCTGTTGGTTTTTTCAGTGAGATGATGATGATAATGCTTATGGCAGGTTTTTCGTTGGTCACTTTTTTGTTATTCGGTGTGCTCATAGGCGGCAGCATAAGGAACATCATGAATGTCAGGTCGTACCAATGGCTACAGCAGCAGGACGGCTTCCCGTACTTTGAGCCGAAACAGAAAATATACGAGATGAACAAGGCACAGTGGAATATCAAGGATCCATATACTATTGAAAAAGAAAGGCGCGAGAAGAACTCGGCAGGACATATGGACGATATCTGAAAGATACTATATAATACAAAAAGCCTAAGAAATTTCTTAGGCTTTGTTTATTGTTTGCTCCCTTTTGCGGAGCATTTCTTTTACATTATGCTGAACAGCTGCTTCTCGTCCCGCGGGTCGAAGCTTACGAGCTTACTGCTGTCCCGTGAGACTGCAAGACCGTTCCGCTCATTTATCGGCGAGATGGAAAACTTTCCGCTGCGTCTGTGGGCTATCCTGAAAATACTGCCGAACCGCGTATTCACAGGCATTCCTGCAAGCTCAAAAACTATTCCGCGCTCCGTGACTCTCACTGAGAGCGGCGGAGTGTCGGCGAAAAATCTGCATATCATACCGTCGGCGGCGTAATGACCGCGCTGAGGTGTTACCAGAGTGTCGCGGTAAAAGCGGTACAGCAGTGCTGCAACAGCCTGTTCGGTGTCGTAAAGCCGCTTTACTATCTCTTTTATGGGAGCAGTATGGACTTTTTCTGCTTCTGAGCATATGCGCTCAGTGTTTCTGTTGATAGCTGTTGAAAAGCTGCTTCTCACGGCAAAACGGTGCAGAGTTTCGGAGGTTATGTGCTGTTCGGGGACGAACTCGGGATACAATGCCCGTGCCAGATCCTCATAGCTGACGTGGACGCATTTCTTGCTGGAAAAATACGTCATCTTCGCTGCGTGAGGAAGACAGCACATATCCGACATCATATGGACGGCTCTTGCGAGATAGACCGCACCCTGACCGATAAAGCCTGCATGATGCATAGTCAGCGCCATTGTGTAGTCCTCCTCGAACATGGTTCGGGCACTCTTTGCGAACAGGTCCTTGCCGTTTTTGTAGTAGCCGCATACAGGTGACACACGCCTGAGCGATGAGGTGCAGGCGCTGTAATAGTGCCTGCCTGCGCCGTTTTCACGGTCGCCGCTCTCATCTGCGCGGACGGTGTATGGCAGCATTATCCGCAGCTGAGGTCTTATGAGAGCCTCGGCTTCGGGAGCTGTTTCGCGTAGGAGCTTCAATGCTCTTATGAGGATATCCTGATGTATCTGTGATTCGGGAAGTCTTTTTGCATTGCGGTATTTTACCGAAAGGTCATGAAGTCGTGCAGCTGTTGCTTTCCATTTGTTCATATTAGAGCTCCTTTAATGCAGCTGTATCAGAGGAAGATGTACTTCAGAATGAACAGAACTGCGAGAACGTACATTATAGGATTGATCTCCTTGCGCTTTCCGCAGGCAAGATTGATGATAACGTAAGAGATAACGCCGATAGCGATGCCCTCTGAGATGCTGTAGAACAGCGGCATAGCAATAACGCAGAGGTATGCAGGGATTGCCGAAGTGTAGTTCTTTTCGTCTACCTTTATCTCGGAAACAGTGCTGAACATGAGGAATCCCACGAGTATCAGCGCAGGAGCTGTTGCAAATGCGGGGATAGAGATGAATATTGGTGCGAGGAACATTGAGAGCAGGAACAGTACGGCTGTTGTGAGAGCTGTAAGACCTGTTCTTCCGCCTGCGGCTGTACCTGCGGAGGACTCAACGAAGGTAGTGGTCGTAGATGTACCGAATACAGCGCCTGCTGTAGTTGCCACAGCGTCTGCCATAAGAGCCGGTCTGATAGCAGGGAGCTTGCCTTCCTTGTCGAGAAGTCCTGCCTTTGTGCTGACACCGATGAGAGTTCCGAGGGTGTCGAAGAGGTCAACGAACAGGAACGAGAATATTACTACGACAAAGTTGAATATGCCTACCGAGTTCATATCCACATCGAAGCATTCGCCGAATGTTTCGCCGAGCTTTGAGAAGTCGGTCATGTGGAATGAAGGGATAAGCGTATAGAAGCCAGCCTCTGCATCGGGAGCGTATATGCCTGTGAGTTCACAAAGTATTCCCAGCAGCCATGTGATAACGATACCGATAAGGATAGCGCCCTTGACCTTTTTGATGTAGAGTATGGACATTATGAGAAGTCCGATAACTGCAAGGAGTGCGCATACGCCTGCGGTGCTGAAATTCTCAGTGAAATCGGTGAGAGTAACAAGAGTTGCGGAATCAACTGCAAGTCCTGCGTTCTGGAGACCGATGAAGGCGATGAACAGTCCGATGCCCACGGATACCGCGCGTTTCAGGGAAAGGGGGATCGCATCGAAAATGGCTTCTCTTACCTTTGTAAGGGAAAGTACGATGAAGATGATGCCCTCGATGAATACTGCAAGGAGAGCCACCTGCCACGAATAGCCAAGGTTTCCGCATACAGTATATGCCATATATGCATTAAGACCCATGCCTGCCGAGAGTGCGAACGGGAGATTTGCCATGAATGCCATGCATACAGTTCCGACAAAGGACGCAAGGCAGGTAGCAAGAAGAACTGCGGTGCTGTCCATGCCTGTGGACGAAAGTACATTGGGGTTTACGGCGAGAATGTACGCCATAGTCATAAATGTGGTTATACCTGCGGCGATCTCTGTCTTGACATCGGTGCCGCGTTCCTTCAGCTTAAATAACTTTTCAACCATTTTTATTTACCTCATTCATTGTTAAATTCTGCGATATAAGGGAGATTTCTATAGAATTCACCGTAATCGAGACCGTAGCCGATAACGAAATAATCGGGGATAGTGAAAAGCGAGTAGTCTGCTTTCAGGTCAACGACGCGGCGGTCGGGCTTGTCGAGAAGGGTCATTACTCTGATGGAGAGGGGATTGCGCAGTTTCAAGAGCTTGAGTAGCTCGTTGAGGGTACGTCCTGTGTCGATGATATCCTCGATTATGATAACGTGGTATTTGCTGATATCATGCTTCAGATCCATGGTTATCTGAACGTGTCCCGAAGATTCTGTTCCCTCAAAATAGCTCTTTGCAGCCATGAAATCTATCTCGCAGGGGACTTTTACCTCACGGCAGAGGTCTGCCATAAAAATAAAAGCGCCCTTCAGGATACTCACGAGGAGTATGGGCGAGCCGTCATAGATGGAATTTATCATTTCACCTGCTTTTTTCAGCTCTGCTTTTATCTCTTCCTCGGAAATGATAACGCGCTTGATCTTGCTTTTCCACTCTTCTGTGCTGTCGAAATTCATAATATTCCTCCAATGCTGTTTTAATATACATTTATTATACCATTCTGCGTGATATTGTCAATAAGATAGGCGCATTTTTGACGGAAAATACAATAAAAATTCCATATATGTCTATAGGGAGAGTGATGAAATATGTACAAAGGGCGGAAATACTAATTGTATATATCTACAAAAATATAATTAATTATATATCGCTTATTTACATATTATTATATGCGTGTTATAATTATCCTGTATAGGTGTATATTCTGCGCACCGACTTTCCCTGTGTCGGAGGGATATTCACCGCAGTTTATGGAAGTTCCGCTTTAGGCAGCGGATATAACCGTTATGAAAAGGAGTAAAAACAATGGTTAGCAGAACAAAAAAGCTCTCATTGCAGCTTATTGCGTTTGCTTCTGCTCTTGTGGTAATGCTTGCATCATTTGCAGTATTGCCGCGCATCGAAGCCCATGCGGCAGGCACTGACCTGTACGTGGGATATTCAGGCAGGAACAACAACTTTTCGACAGTTCAGGCGGCTGTGGACAAGGCTGCAAGTCTCAACCCATCATCAGAATCAAACCGTGTGACGATACATATAGCTCCGGGCACTTATCGTCAGCAGGTCATTGTCCAGACACCTTATGTTTCATTCGTAAATGACGAGCCGAGCAAAGGCGAAGTCGTGCTCACATGGTACTACGGCATAGGCTACAAGTACTACAGCGCTAACTCCAAGGGCTATTATGACGCAAATCTCGCCAATGCGAAGAGCGGCAAGAACGTGGCTAATTACCGCTGGGGCGCAACTGTACAGCTCTGGCCGAAGGCTACAAACTTCAAGGCTCAGAATATTACCTTCGAGAATTCCTTCAACCGCTACATCACTCAGGAGGAGCTTGCTGACGGTGTTGAGCTTACAGGCGATACCTCCGTCACAAAGATCACTCAGGTGAGAAATAACTGGACTGATGCGAACTCAAAGGCAGCAACAGAACGTGCAGCAGCTCTTTCCGTTGACACAGGGTATGCCGAGTTCCTCAACTGTAAGTTCCTGTCAAGTCAGGATACTCTCTACACAGGCGGTTCTCCGCAGTACTACAAGAACTGTCTTATCGAGGGTCAGACAGACTACATCTTCGGCGGAAGCAATGCGGTATTCGACAGCTGCGAGCTCCGCTGGAAGGGCTACAGCAGCGGTTCTGTAGGCGGCTATATCACTGCTGCAAGAGAGCAGGGAAGTCCTTACACAGGATATCTCTTCAAGGACTGCAAGGTAACTGCTAATTCTCAGCTCACTGTAAGCGCAGGCTACCTCGGCAGACCGTGGGGTCAGACCGCAAAGGTGCTCTTCGTGAATACAACTCTCCAGAACGGCAACATGATAACAGCAGCAGGCTGGACTTCAATGAGCGGCGTTCAGCCCGAGAGCGTTGACGGCTTCAAGGAGAACGGCACTAAGCTCACAAACGGTCAGAGGGTAGAGCTCTCACAGCGCAAGGGTCATATCGTTTCCGACAGCGACGCTGCAAACATCAATATCAAGAACTATCTGAACGGCTGGACACCTTCTTTCATAAACGGTGAAGGAAATTCAAGCGGCAGCAACGACCAGCCATCTTCCAATATCGAGGGAGCTATCAAGACCTGCGGCGGCTGGTTTGAGACTGCCTACGTTGAGTGGGAAAGCTCAAAGCTGGGAAATAATGTCAAGGTGAGCTATGCTCAGGACGGCAGCTCTGACTATACATCTGTTGATCCTCAGCTCATAAGAGGCACAAGAGTCGATATTCCCGGACTCAAGGGAAATACTTCTTATACTGTCAGCTTACAGGGTTCAAACGGTTCTGCAAGCTGCAAGATCAAGACTATGGCTCATGACCGCAGCGGTTACGCTCACTGGAACAACTCCGAGGGCATAGGAGCTTACAACAACGACGGTACTCTGAAATCAGGAATTACTGTCATCTATGTTACAAATTCCAACAAGGATACTATCACATGGGGCGGCAAAACAGGTCTGTTCAATATCTTTGATGCAGGTCCGAGCAATGTCTGCTTCAGACTTATCGGCACTATCGACGTTCCGTCAGGCGCTAAGGCTAATAACGGTCAGCAGAACGACGGCTCGAATATGCTCTACATGAAGGGCGGCAAGAACGTTACCGTAGAGGGTATCGGCTACGACGCAAACCTCAATAAATGGGGCTTTGATATGAAGCACTCCACAAGCTGCGAGGTAAGGAACCTCTGGCTGGGTCAGTACCCTGACGACGGTATCTCAATGTCGGGAGGAAGCACTTCAAAGTCTTCACGCATTTGGGTACACAACACCACAATTGAGAAGGGCTATAACGCTTACGCAGGCAACGGCATCGTTGACGACAACAAGGCTGATGGCGACGGCTCTCTCGATATCAAGTGGGCTGAGTACGTAACAGTTTCCTACAACGTATTCAAGGACGCTCACAAGACCTCTCTCGTAGGAGGCGGCACATCACACGAGCAGGACTGGATAACCTATCACCACAACTGGTTCAACAATACTGAATCTCGTAATCCCCGCGCAAGAAAGGCTCACATGCACAGCTATAACAACTACTTCTCCACCAATAAGCAGTACGGTATCGGAGCTTCCTACAATTCAAAGGTATTCTCCGAGGCTAATTATTACGAAAAGACCAATCTCCCTCTTGACGCTGTAAATATGGGCAGCGACGCTTATTCGGGAACTATCAAGTCCTGCGGCGACAAGTTCGACAGCTGCAATATGGGCAGCGGTCTGGCTTACCAGATAGTTTACAACAGAAGCGACAAGGCTTACATAAACAACCTCAAGAGCGGCGGTGCAGGCTACGATAACTTCGATACAGATTCATCGAAGATATACAGCAGCTACAATGTTCAGTCTGCTGATGCTGCAAAGTCCGAGGTAATGGCTAATGCAGGCAGAATGCAGAACAAGACATACAATGCGGGTACAGTTTCCGACGGCAGCGATGTTCCTCCGAGATACGATGAGTATATGAGAAGCACACTTATCGCCCGCCTTGACATCAAGGACGCAAGCTACGGCGCTCAGTGGTCTATCGCTGAGAGCTATTCGGTAGGCGACAAGGCGTTCGGCGACCGCGAGCACGTTATCGCATCAGTTCCTTCAAGTATTCTCGGCGGAGAGCATATCCTAACAGCCTGCAACTCAAAGAATACCGATTCCGATCTTGCTGTACTCACAGCTGCTAAGGATATCACGGTATACGTTGCACTGGATCAGAGAGTAACAAATCCTCCTTCATGGCTGTGGAATATGAGCAAGACAGGCGAGATCGTTGAGATCAACGACAGCGAGGCTGTAAGACCCTTCGATATTTACGCTAAGGAGCTCAAAGCAGGGGAGACATTCACTCTCGGTACAAACGGTATGAGCGGTGCTTGTATGAACTACACTGCATTTGTTAAGGAGGCAGTCAAGGTGACTACTACCACTACGACTACCACCACAACTACAACTACAACAACTACGACCACCACTACCACAGCTCCTCCGCAGTACAATTATCTTGCAGGCGATGCAAACTATGATGGCGGTGTAGACCTTTCAGATGTGGTTCTTATCATGCAGGCTCTTGCAAATCCTAACAAGTACGGTCTGAACGGTTCGGAAGAATCACATATCACAGAGGGCGGGCTCAAAAATGCTGATGTTGAGGGCAATAACGGTCTAACAGCCAACGATGCACTCACGATACAGCTCTATCTGCTTCACCTTGTTGATAAACTTCCTTTAGACTGAGACTAACGTTATAGAGTTATTATAGAGAAAAGCCATAGTATCACTTGGGTACTATGGCTTTTTACATTGTTATGTGATTTTCTGTCTGACAAGCAGATTCAGTAATTGATATACGTGCCTAATACTTTTCCGTCGCAGCCGCGTATGAGCACATAGCTGGAGCCTTCGCTCCATGAGACTTTATGTACTGCGCCGTCGTTTCTTGTCCACGAAGCAGGAATGCGGCGTACACGCCAGACATCATAGTCTTCATAATAATCGGCTGAAAACGGCGGATCATCTCTTGTGAAGCCGATGCCGTCCTGAGGAGCAGGCTCTTTTTCGAGCTGGTCTATGTAATCCTGACCTTTGCACATGAGATAAACATATCTGCCCTTTTCGGCAGCGTCAACCTCGTCGGTCACAGCGCCGAGATACCTGTCGTCGAGAATGTACTCAGCTTCATATATCATGTAGTTTTCAAGCGTGTAGAATTCAGCTGTTCCATTGGGAGTACCTACGCCGAATTGATAGTTGTGATCGAACATGACATGAGGAGCTATAATATCGTTTACGGCGGATATAATGGCTTTTTCTTCTGATTCATAGTCAGGTGCAGTAACTTTTTCGACTAATTCCTGCGCTTTTGTATCGACGATAGCGGGAGAAGTTGCAGTGGTCATGGAAGTAGTCGTTTCAGCTTGAGTTGTGGCAGCAGTTTCGGTTTCAGCAGCTATGGTAGTTGTAACAGCTGGATCTTCAGCCTTTTTATCTTTGGTATCCTGACTGCACGAAGCAAGAGTGCAAAGACCAAGTATGATCGGGAGAATAAGCTTTTTACGCATTTTTTACCTCTATAGAAATAATTATGTCATCAATACCTGATGCAGCTGCCTAACAGTCTGCCGTCGCTGCCTCGGATACACATAAATCTCGGACCTTCGCTCCATGCTACGATATGAGGACCTGTTCCGTCTTCACGGGTCCATGTGGGCGAAGTGGGGTAGATGTACCATGTGTCATATTCATCGTAATACTCGGCTTTGACCGAGGGATTGTCTCTTATATATATCGCACCGTCGCCGCTGTCGGGTTCATCTTCGAGCCAGTCCATATACTCCTGACCCTTGCCGTTGAGAAGCACATATCTTGCTTTCTCAATGAGATCCTGCTCATCGGCGATGCTGCCGAGTTCTCTGTCAATGGGCAAATTCTCGGCTTCATAGACCATATAGCTTTCCAAGTTCTTAAAGTCTATCAGATCACCGTCGGTATCACGGTGCTCAAAAGTGCCGTTTTCCGTACCGTCCATATAGAAATATCTGTAGGAGTCCTTGAGCACATTGATAGCTTTAAGTATCTTCTTGTCTTCCTCGTTCGGGTCTGTTGCAGCTTCTGTTTCAGGCTGCTGTTCCGTGGCTTTTTCGGTTGCTGCGGGAGCAGTTGATGCAGTGATGGAGGCTGTGGTTTTTGCCGCAGTTGTTGTGGTTTTGATTGTGGTTGCTGCTGCGGTATCAGTTGCAGAGGTTGTGGCTTCGGTTGTGGTAACAGCTGTGTCATTGGTCTTTTCGGCTTTTGTATCCTGACCGCATGAAGCCAGAAGGCACAAACCGAGCATGATAGGAATGATGAGCTTTTTACGCATAGTACTTCACCTCGTTATAGTTAGAGTAAAAAAAGGCTGCACATTATGTGCAGCCTGATAGTTTACTGATTATTCAGCGTCCTCAGAAGCTTCTTCAGCGTCATCTGCGTTCTCGAGAAGAGCGCGCATAGAAATACTGATTCTCTTTGACTCAGGATCAATATCAATGATCTTAACATCAACCTCGTCGCCTACAGAAAGAACGTCCTTGACATTCTCTACCTTCTGGTCAGCGATCTGTGAGATGTGGATAAGACCGTCAACGCCGTCAATAATCTGTGCGAATGCACCAAAACTTGTAATAGATACGATAGTAGCCTTGACTACGTCGCCTACCTGATAGTTAGCCTTGAAGATTTCCCATGGGTTGTCCTCAGCCTTCTTGAAGCCGAGTGAGATGCGGTTAGCTTCCTGATCGAGATCCTTGATGTATACCTCGAGAGTATCGCCAACGTTTACAACTTCACTTGGGTGCTTGATGCGCTTCCATGAAAGCTCGGAGATATGTACCATGCCGTCGATGCCGCCGAGATCAACGAATGCACCGAAGCTTGTGAGAGACTTTACCTTACCTGTGTAAGTCTTGCCTACCTCAGCTGTCTCCCAGAACTTGGACTTAGCTTCTTCCTTCTTAGCGTTCTGAACAGCCTTGATAGAACCAACAGCTCTCTTTCTGCCGCCCTCGGAAACTTCGATAACGATGAACTCTACCTTCTTCTTGAGGAGCTGGTCAAGCTCTGCGCCTCTTGGGAGACCTGTGAGTGAAGCAGGGATAAATACTCTTACGCCGAGAACTGTGAGAGTAACGCCCTTATTAACAACGCTCTGAACGACACCTTCGAGAACTGTGCCTTCCTGCTGAGCCTTTACGATCTTCTCGTAGCCGGCCTGCTCGTCAACCTTTCTCTTAGAGAGAGCAGCTGTACCCTCTGCGTCGTTTACCTTAATTACAACAAGATCAATCTCGTCACCAACGCTGACGATGTCAGAAGGCTTCTTTGAAGGATCGTCTGTAAGGTCGTCAAGAGCAACATAACCTGTATGCTTTGTACCAAGGTCAACGATAACTTCTGTATTATTTACAGCGATAACTGTGCCTTTAACTTTCTCTCCTGTATGTATTTTTTTGAATGACTCGTCGATAGCCTGAGCGAAATCGATCTCCTCATCCTGATTAGCTGCAAGAATTTCATTTTCTGCCATTTTGGTTTGTACCTCCTTGATTATATAGGCGGGGGTCGATGCGCCTGCAGTGATGCCGATCTTCTCGGCATTTGGAAGCTTTAAAGTCCGAAGCTCTTCCGAATTCTCTATATGATACGTTTGACAGTAGCGGCTGCAGACCTCATATAGCTTAACAGTGTTGGAACTGTGCCTGCCGCCTACAACAAGCATTATATCAGAGTCTTTAGCAAGCTTTGCAGCGTCGGTCTGACGTGCGTCTGTAGCATTGCATATCGTATCGTAGATGACGATATCGGGATCGTCCTTCGGGAGCACGTTTAAACACTCACCCCATACTACAATATTATACGTCGTTTGCGCCACAATTGCAAGCTTTTTTTGCAAATTTTTATAATTTTTTTCAAAAAAGGCTTTTAGCTCAAAGTTGTCCTTAAAAACAAGGCAATTTTCGTCACAATGACCAACAATACCCTGCACTTCAGGGTGTGATGCATCGCCTGCAATAAGGATAAAATAGCCTTCCGCGGACTTTTCGGCAACGATTTTGTGTATGCGTGAAACGAAGGGGCAGGTAGCGTCCAGCATACGGTTGCCCTTTGCTTTTATCTGGTCGTATATTGCTTTTCCGACACCGTGGGAGCGTATCACGACGGTCTCGTCGGGGCGGAGCTCATCGACGGAATCTATTATTCTTGCGCCCTTGGACTTCATATCGTTCACAACGTCCTGATTGTGTATGATAGGGCCGAGAGTAGCAACGTTCGTGTTGTTTTCGAGCTCTCCGTAGACCATTTTCACGGCTCTGTCCACTCCGAAGCAGAACCCTGCTGATTTTGCGACAGTGACCTTACTCATTATTTTTTTCCTCCTCGGGAGCAGTATCAGCAGAGCTCTCCTCCAGACGCTTCAGGAAGCCTTCTTCGCCCTCCTCGCCGTAAACGAGGCTCTTTATCTCCTCCATGTAGCGGTTTTTGAGCTTTACCAGCTGACGGGGATTGGGCTCGTCGCATATCTCGCAGTATTCGGCAGGATCAATGGGAGTGCCGAATTTTATGGTAACGGGAGTACGGAATTTAAGCTCGTCGCCGTAAACGATGCCGACAGGGATTAGCTTAACGCCCGATCTTGCGGCAATGAGAGCTGCACCGACGTGACCCTTGCCGACCTTGCCGTTCCTGGAGCGAGTTCCCTCGGGGAATATGATAAGGTTCTTGCCCTTGTTAAGACGGTCGATGGAGATGTCTATTACCTGAGTATCGCCCTTTCCGCGGGATACGGGAAATGCACCGAACATCTTGATGAATGCGGCAAAGAACTTGTTCCTGAAAAGTTCCTCCTTAGCCATGAATGCAAGCTTTCCCGGTATATGACAGCCGAGGAACGGCGGATCGGTATTTGTCCTGTGGTTGCAGACATAGATGAAATTTGTACCGCGCGGTATATCTTTAAGACCTTCGGCGTTGAGTTTGTATAATATCTTGAAATAGGAACGGAGAATAAACTGAGCAAATTTGAATAATATCATAATGTCCTCCTGAATTATTATTTGAGCGCAAAGGGCTCATATTCATCAAAGATTCACTGCGGCGGTATATGCTGTGGAGAAGGCTATCTGCAAATTGAAGCCGCCTGTGTAGGCATCTACGTCGATGACCTCGCCTGCGAAGAAAAGTCCGCTCACAAGCTTTGACTCCATAGTTTTTGGGTTTATCTCCTTTGTGGAGATGCCGCCGCTGGTGATTATCGCTTCGTCGATCGGTCTGAATCCCGATATCCTTACGGGGAAGGCTTTTATGAGATCACCGAATCTTCGGCGCTGTTCCTTGGTGATGCCGTTTATTTTCTGTTCGGGAGCGATGCCCGACATTTTTACGATAACGGGGATAAGCTTTGCAGGGAGCAGCTTCCTGATGCCGTTCTGGAAGTCACGGTTGAGATTTTCGGCGAAATCACGCTGTATCCTTGCGTCGAGCTGTTCGGGGGAGAGTGCAGGTTTCAGGTCTATTATGAGCTTGCAGCGGTCAGGCTTCATATCGCGGATATGGGAGCTTGCACTGAGCACGAGGGGACCCGAGACACCGAAGTGAGTGAACAGCATCTCACCCATTTCCTTGTATATCAGCTTGTCTCCGTCCATAAGGCTCACAGTGACATTGCGGAGCGAAAGTCCCATCATCTCGGCGCAGAACTTATCGGGAGAGGTCAGCGGCACAAGACTTGGTTTCAGCTCGGTGACTGTATGCCCGAGAGCCTCTGCCAGTGTGTAGCCGTCGCCCGTAGAGCCTGTAGCAGGGTAGGACTTTCCGCCGCAGGCTATAAGCACCGAGTTTGCGCGGTATTCCTCACCGCCAGCCTTTACGCCGCATACTGCACCGTTCTCGGTGAGTATCTTCGTGACGCGCTTGCCTATGACCTTAACGCCTATCTTTTTCATCTCCCGTGCGAGAGCGTCAGCGATATCATTTGCGTTGTCGCTCACGGGAAATACTCTGTTTCCGCGTTCGGTTTTCAGCGGTACGCCCAGCTCTTCAAAGAAGCTCATAGTGCAGTCAGCGTCGAAGTTCGCAAAGGAGCTGTAGAGAAAGCGCGGATTCACAGGGATATTCTTCATGTGCTCCTCGGTGGAGCTGTTATTGGTGACGTTGCAGCGTCCCTTGCCTGTTATTCGGAGCTTTCTGCCCAGCTTTTCATTTTTCTCGAAAAGCAGCACCGACTTGCCGAAACGTGCTGCATGGACGGCAGCGAAGCAGCCTGCCGCTCCGCCTCCTATAATAATAGTATCAGTCATATTTATCTCCATTGGCCTGCGGTCTGCGAATGAGCTTTTTCAGCTTTTCATGTACTGCCGAACGCCTTTCAGCCGCAGCCTTCTTATCAACGGTATATCTGCCGTCAGCGAATACGAGTATATCGCCTTCGGCGGCTTCTTTCGGGAGCTGTTCGCGCCTGAGCGTCACCGTGCCGCTTTCGGTCTCGATAACGGCGAGACTGCCCTCAAATCTGTCGATCACCATAGTCCGTCAGCTCCTTTCAGTGGTCACATTCAGCGTATCACCGTCGGATTCCACGATGATATTTCCGCGCATATCGGTGCGGAACACCTGCTTAGTGTACTTGCGGATACGCTTTAAAGTGCTGCCGGCAGGGTGACCGTAGGGATTTTCTCTGCCGCATGAGATGACCGCGATATCGGGACGGATAACGTCAAGGAGCTCCTTTCCCGATGAGTAGGCGCTGCCGTGATGACCTGCCTTGTAAAGATTTACTTTGCCGAGCCTTCCACCTTTCAGCATAGCCGCTTCGGACTCTGCCTCCGCGTCGCCTGTGAGCAGAAAAGAGTTCTTACCGTGGGTGAGCAGGAAGCTCACCGAGTAGTTGTTGATGTCGTCGTAACGGCTTCCGTCGGGAGCTGTTATCACGATATGAGCATCGCCGAGCTGTATCTCTCTGCCCACTGCGGCTTCCGATACGGTGACACCCGAATCGGCACAGCTGTCCAGAAAACGCTCATAGAACACGGTCGTGGGGAGCTGATCGTCGGGAATGTGGGGGATAATGACCTCGCCCACATCGAATGTATTGATTATTGAGTACATTCCGCCCATATGATCGGAGTGAGGGTGAGTGGCTATGATATGATCGAGCCTGCTGACACCCAGCTGCGAAAGGTAGTTCGCAACATGATCGGAGTATTCGCCTTCGCCGCAGTCCACAAGCATAGTAGCACCGCTCTCGGCGATGAATGTGCAGTCTCCCTGTCCAACGTCTATGAAGTGCATGACCAGCTTGTCTTCAACAGGAAATGTGGGCTTGGGCTTGAGAAAATCCTTCCATACGATGAACAGTATCGTTCCGATAACGATCAGGGAACAGATGAGCTTCAGTGCTTTTTCTTTCCGTGCGGCGCGTTCTTTTTCACGCTTTTCGGCGAGTTCCCGAAGGTATTGTTTTTGCTGCGCGGTGAGTTTGTATTTCTCTCCTGCGGCCTTGACGAAGCTTTCCGTGTCTTTGAAGTATTTTGCCACGACTTGTCACCGCCTTTTCGGGGAGTATTGC
>CACZEJ010000002.1 GCA_902780115.1 Ruminococcus flavefaciens
GCCTTCCTCAAACACGGCAAGATCCTTGACGGTCTCCGTATCCGCGTAAACATTTGCCGTCGCTGCACTGCACATACACATTGCAGCGAGCATAGCCGCTATCATCTTCTTTTTCATAAAATCACTCCTTATTGATTCAAATACTTCATTCACTTGTAACAAAAAACACTTCTTTACTCTATAATACTATATAAACAGGCTGAAATCAATATCTTTTTTTGACAATCTCATATAAACACGATATATATATATATATAATTTATATAGCAGAAAAGCACCGCGCTTTACAAAAAGTTGGTTTTAACTAAGAACGGGATTCCAAAGGGACTGAGTTCCTTTGGCAGAGTCCAGAGACAGAGTCTCTGGTCGCTGTTCACAGTTTTTAGAGAACAGCGAAATAATACGAAGGCGCTTCGCAAAGGGTGAATTAAAAAACAGTCCGGTGGACTGTTTTTTAAGAGGGAACGCCTTGCAAGTGAAGGCGTTCCCTTATTATACTTTTTTCGATATCTCAGCCGTCATTAATCATCATGCGTATATACGACCATTCCCATGTCTGTTGCTTTCGGTGATGTCGCTGCCGTTCTATAGCTCGATACATTATCAAGGGATAACGCCTCGAACTGCTCAGCCGTTACGTAAAATACCAGATCTTTGCCGCCGTTTGCGTATTCCCATCTGATACTCTGCTGTTCGAGCTGTGGGATAGCTGCCTGCATCTTTTCCGCATTGCAAGCGTCGATAGCTTCATGCAGTACGGTATAGCAATGATTCGTTGTACGGGCTTCTTCAAGGAATTCCGCCTGATCCGCTTCCGCCTTGTCTCTCAGGAACTCGCCGTCCACGATATACTTCGCAAGGAAGTCCTCACCGTAGAATGCTACCCTTGTGTCGTACCAGTCCTTGCTCCATTTTGTACCGTCGGGAGCTCCCGTTGTGTACAGAGCTTCGCCGTATTTCAGCATATCGCCGTCTTTGAATATCTGAGCGAATTTCTCATAATACGAATCATGCTCGTCCCACTCCTTATGGTACTGAGCTATGGTCTTGCCGTTATATTCGTAGTTATAATCGGTGCCATACTTCGGCGAAACGGCTACCTCAGCCCCTGTTTCGGCAGCATTTCTGAGTGCTTCCGACAGTCCGAACGTTACTCTCTTTCCGCCTGCTGTTGTGAAGCCTGCGTCCTCTGCGGTCGGCGGCTGCTCGACAGTCTGTTTGCTCTCTTCATTATCCAGACCGAGAAGCTTGCTCTGTATAGCCTGTGCGTCGGCAACTGTCACGCCGTCGCCGTCCATATCGGCATTCTCTCTGCCTATATCCGTGAGCTTGTACTTGTCGGGGTTCGCAAGGGACTGCATGATGAACACAACGTCAGCCATATCCACCTGACCGTCACAGTTAGCGTCGCCCTTGAGCTGAACGTTCTCTGCTGCAAATGCTCTTCTCACATCTGCCACATTGTTTACAGGATATGAGATATTGCAGAAGTACACGTCGCACGATTCCTGTGCAAGCTCCGTTACAGCAATAGGAACTGCATATCTGTAGCCGTTTTCGGAGAGATACTTCAACATTTCGTATTGTTTGACCTCGGATGCTTCACTGTCTTTGCCGAGATAAATGTCATATTCTCCTATCACTCCGCTTTGTGCATTATACTTGCTTGCCTTGAATCCAAAAGCGGAAGCTGCTTCAAGAAGCTCCTTATTGCTCTCGTCGGATATGCCCATTCCCGACGGCGAGCCAACGATCGTGCCGTATGAAGTACCTGTGCCGTTTGCCGTATCCTCATAAACTGCCAGATGTCCCGTAATGGAGCGGACATCGGAGCTTTTCTGAAGAATATCCATGATAACGTCAAACTGGTACTCCTTTGAATAGCAGTCGCTTATGCGGTATAAATTTCCGTCGCTTTGTATCTTTGGCATCTTAAAGCCATTGCTTGTGACAGCTTCTTCGATCTCACTTGCAGGGAACTCCGCTCCCTCTTTCATCTCCACAACGACCTCGGGATATATAACATGGATAATATGCACCTTGCGATCGGGACTCATGAGCAGTCTCGGATTTGAATAACTGCTCAGGTAATAGCCTTGGTCATAGCTGCAAGTTGCCACATAATCGCCGCATATCTGAGTTAATACATCGTCCAGAGCCGCTGTTTCGTACTTGCTGTCGAGGTTCTCGGAAGGATCTCTGAGAGCAGTGTACAACTCTATCATTTTCATTTTGCAGCTCGGTATAGCTGCTTCGCTGACGCTCACCTCAGCCGCAAATGTACTGAGCGGAGCTGCCGCACAGGTCGACAGCAAAGCTGCTGCCATTAAGATATTTATCGCTTTTTTCATAATATGACCTCCTTTTTTCAGTAACCGCCGTGTTTGCTGTCTTTCTAATACTTAGACTGATTTTTCAGGGATTTGTCTCACTCTTTTTAAAAAAATGTCTTTAAGTGCAGATTTTTCCACCAAACAAATAGATAAATTTTTTTATTCCAACCACAAAAGTTTGTGAACATTTAGCCTTGAATTATCATATAAAAATGTGTATCATATTACATATAACATCTTAGCTACATAAAAGAAAGAGGAAAAATTATGAAAAAACGAATATTAATGTGTATGATCGCTTCTGCCATGATATGCGGAAGTCTCGTTTCATGCGGAAAAACCGAGGATTCCGACGTTGCTCCGAAGGTGTCCTCCACAACAACTGCACCTGCGGGAGAAACTCAGCCCGAAGCAACAACATCAACAACTACTGCTGCCGGCGAGAACACCGAGGCTGAACCAGCCACAACAGCTGCTCCGACTGACGCAGAGCCTACAACAGCCGAAAATACTGCTGCACCTGCTAATGTCTCCTCAGATTCATTAGGTCATCTGACTGATGCAGTCTCTATACTCAATAACCTCAACACTATCGACATGATAGGCGGAGGTTCAGGCATCCAAGTTGATTCGTCAACTACTCAGACAGTGGGCAGCATGGTATATGCCAAGGTCACAGACTATCGTTTCAGCTGTCTCGACGATGTAAAGAATTACATCAACGATAATATCTGCGGCACTCTTATCCAAAGATACATCGGTATCTATGATGGCGAAGGCGCTGATTTCAAGGAATTCGACGGCGAGCTTTATTACATTCAGACAGCTCTCGGCAGCGGATTCTCATTTGACAGCGATCCTGTTATCACTGATGTTACAGATACATCATTTACTATCACCGTTACATTTGCAGACTACGGTGCAGACTCCACAATGGTCATCAAGGCTGTAAACGACGGCGGCAAGTGGAAAGCAAGCTCATTCAAGATCAACAATCAGATTGAAAACACTCACTAAGACGTGTTGATAGAAAAAATTATCCCGAAAGCAGCATATTGCTGTTTTCGGGATTTTCTCTTATTCAGGGCTTTCTCGCCAGTTCCAGATCCAGTGTATCGTATATGGTGATGCTGCCGCCGTGACGTTCGATAGCTGCCTTTATCTTCGAGAAGAACTTCTCGCGGATGCTCTTTTCGATAGCGATGTGGTCGGAATATGTTCCCAGAAGACCGATGTACTCCTCAGCCGAAAAGATGCGCTCCCGACTGAAAAGGTGATACCTTATATCTGTAAAGCCGTACCTGCCTGCAACAGCTGCGATATCTGATGCCTGTTCTTCCGAAAAAACTGACGGCGCATCATGCTTCTTATCGTAATATTTATAGTAGTATTCGCTGTAGATATCGTCTATCTCCCGCGCAAGTCCCTCGTCGCCCCTGCACGGGAAGGGACGATTTGCAAAACGTGCAAATGCTCCTCCAGATCTCAGCATGGAAAACACTTTGCTGTAGCCTTTTTCCTCGGGTATCCAGTGGAACGCGGTCGCGGAAAAAACAAGGTCATATGCATTTTCCTCAAAAGCTATGTCCTCAAATTTTCCCGTAACAACGTTCAGATTGCTGTATCCCTTGTATTTCTCCCTGAGCAATGCTGACAGATTCTCACCGTACTCCACGGCGGTAAGCTTACAGCCCTTTGCGAGGATCGGTCCCGTAGCCTGACCCGTTCCGCTGCCCACCTCAACAACACGGCTGTTTTCGCTGATATGGACATAGCTGAATATCATCTGATACAATTCATACGGATAGCCGGGACGCATCTTGTCATATGCCGACGATACCTTGTCGAAAGTCCCGCTAAGCTCGCTCCCTGATGCCATGAGAGAAACACCTCCATATCATAAATACAAAAGAGCAGTTAAGATCAATACTTATATAGAAGTTTATATTGATTTATCGGGGGGAACCCTTTCTGAGGAAAGGCTCTCTCAATAATCGGTACAAAAGCTTCTGTATAAGTATCCGTCTTATACTGCTCATTTTCAATGTTATTTTAAAGCTGCAAGAGCTTCCGTAAACTGTCGGTACATATACAGCGAGCCGAGAGCTATCAGCGGTATACCGCGCTTTTTGGCATACTCATAAGCTGCCGCAGTTCCTTCGGCAAGGTCGCTGAACGGGACAGTTTCCAGACCGCGCTCATTCAGCGCCCATGCAAGCTTTTCGCTGTCCAGTGAACGGGGATTATCGGGCTTTACCGCAAAAGCCTTCTCCGCAAGCTCCCCAAGCATATCCGCATACAGACCGTACTCCTTGTCAGCCATTACGCCAATGAGGAGCGCCACCTTGTTTCCGCCGAAATATCGGCGTATACTGTCAGCTGCACAGCGTATCCCGTCGGGATTGTGCGCACCGTCATATATAATGAGCGGTTCACGGCTCACCACCTCGAAGCGTCCGTGCCACCCTACATTTTCAAGTCCCTCGCGGACGGCTTTTTCAGGGATATCCATGCCCTCACGCCTGAGTATACCGATACAGCTCAGCACATTTACGGCATTTTCAGCCTGATATGTGCCCAGCAGCGGTATGTGAAGCTTCACGCCTTTATGCGTAAACTCAAAGCCGTCAACGCCGAAGCCTTCATCAGTCCACGAAAAATCAGGATAATCGGGCAGATAAAGCTCCGAACCCATTTTATGCGCAGTATCCGCAGCTATCTCGTAGGCTTCCTCGCTGTTTCCGCCGAAGAAAACAGGTCTGCCCTGCTTGATTATGCCGCATTTGTGGGAAGCTATCTCCGCGATAGTGTCTCCGAGGAAAGAACTGTGGTCTTTCTGGACGTTGGTGATAACAGACAGCACAGGTGCTTTTATAACGTTGGTGGAGTCAAGGTCGCCGCCCATTCCGCACTCAACGACTGCTATATCGCAGTTTTTACGCACAAAAAGCTCGAATGCAGCCGCCGTGAGAACTTCAAATTCAGTAGGCTTTTCGTCCATGCTCTCGCATATTGGAGCTATGTCGCCGATAAGGTCGGCGAAGTCCTGCTCGGAGATCTCCTCGCCGCCGATGCGGAAGCTGTCCGTAACTTTCGTTATAGCAGGTGAGGAGAATCCCCCAACCTTATAGCCTGCGCTTTTCAGCACCGAGGTGAGCATCGCTCCGAAAGAGCCCTTGCCGTTAGTTCCTGCGATATGGACTGTCTTCACCCTGTCCTGCGGATCTCCCATAAGGCGGAGAAGCTCGGTGATACGGGAAAGTCCCAGTACGCTGCCGCGCTCGGCAGCCTTCTTCATATAATCAAGTGCTTCTGTGTAGTTCATTACTTTCTTATCTTGTCAAGCTCTGATGTGAAAGCTCTGTTTTTAAGCATAAGGTAAATGATAGCTGTCTCAAAAGCTGCTGTTATGAGATATATCGGCACACGAAGGATAAGTGTCTCAAACGGCGAATGATAGTATACGTAAAGTCCGATAGATGTGATTATCATAGAACCGATAATGTGTGATACTACGGTAGAAATAGCTACCTTAGGCAGTAATGCATTCTTTACAGCGTGAAGTGCATAATGGAAAACAAGTCCCGAAAACAGACCTATACAAGTCGAACCGGCTGTAATTATCGGGTTGATGGAATATCCTCTGAGCACACAGCCCACCACATCAGCCACAAGTCCTACAGCTCCGCCGATAATGGGACCGAAGAAAATGCCTGCCATCTGTATCGGAAGTCCGCCGAATCCGATACGGATACTGTTGCCGATATTGATAGCCGCAAATTTTCCGAGCACGATGCTCATTGCCACAAGAAGTGCTGCTACGATGAGCACCTTTGTGCTGCCGAAAAGCCTGATGTTCTGATTTACTGCTGTTCCTCTGTTGTTTGTCATAAAAAAATACCTCCTTTTCCTCACTCATACGACAAGAAAAGAAGGCATGGTCTCTTTTTTAGTTGTCCTATGAAGCGGGATGCAAAACGCGAACCGTAAGCCGAAGCTTTTCGTTTGACCGACAACTCCCCGTTCGGTCAACACTGGAATACCCGAAGGTATAACGAACGCATTTTTACTCTTCAAATGATCGCAGTATCTTACTGCATTATCATTATACAGCGTGAAAGCGGCTTTGTCAATAGCATAATGCACGATTTTCCGCCCTTTTCCACTCTTTGTCAATTTGCTCTAAATGCACATATGAGTGTGGTAAAATTAGGTTAAAAAGCTGAAAATGTATAAACCCCTTGACAAAACGCCACAATAGTGATAAATTATATTTAGCACTCAGAGAGTTAGAGTGCTAACGAGAGCAGATCCCGAGATTGAAAGGTTGTGAGCATCGTGGACGACAGAAAGCTTAAAATACTTGCTGCTGTGGTTGACGAATATGTCAGGACGGGCGAGCCCGTCGGCTCAAAGTCGATCTCTAAGCTCGAAAATATAAATGTTTCCTCCGCTACTATCAGAAATGATATGGCGGCGCTCGAACAGCTGGGATACCTTGAACAGCCCCATACTTCGGCAGGACGTATCCCTACTTTCAAGGGGTACAGACTGTATATCGACGAGCTTATGACTCCTCACGATCTTCCCGAGGAGGAAAAGCAAAGGCTCGATGAGATGCTCGGCGATAAGGATACTCCCGAAGAGCTTCTTGTACAGAATGCGGCAACAGCCCTCACGGAAATAACTCACTGTGCTGCGGTCGTTTCCAACGCTGTACCAAGATTCTCGATAATATCTAAGGTGGAAGTTATCCCCACAGGCAAACGCCTTTACGTTATCCTGCTGATAACCTCCAACGGAAGCATTAAAAACAAGGCTTGCAGACTCGAATTTGATCTCAGCCACGAACAGCTTGATTTCTTTACACATTATATAGAAGAAAACCTCAGCGGCGTTTCCGTTGAGGAACTTTCAGAGGAAATGTTCGATAAAATGGTAGCAGCAGTAAGCGCCTACATGGTGTCGCTGTCACCTCTCGTGAAAGGCATATGCGAGCTTTCCGAGGATCTCCGTCAGGAAGAGCTCACAGTAAGCGGCAGCGAAAAGCTCCTCTCCTGTGAAGAGCTCGACAAAATGGAGGTCGTAAGATTCATCGAACACAAAGACGGTCTCTCCCAGCTCCTTGAAAACGCTTTCAGCGGTATTCAGGTAAAATTCGGAGCGGAGAACGACAGCTTCGCAATAGGCAATTCAAGCCTCATCGTCTCAAAGTACCGCAAGGGCGGCAAGGAGGCAGGCTCCCTCGGAATAATAGGTCCGATGAGAGTCGATTACAAAAAGATAATCCCTTACGTCGAATACCTGACACAGAAGATATCTTCTCTTATGGACGGTGCAGACGACGACATCATAAGCGCTCCGACAGATAAGTTCGAGCCATAGAAAGGAGAAATGACCGATGGAAAAAAATGAGAATATCTCCGAGAACACAGAGGAACTCGAAAAGGAAACATCGGAAGCTGCCGAAGAGTGTACAGATGCTCTTGATGAGGACGACGCAGCAAGCGAGTACAACGATACCGCTTCACAGTTCTCAGACCTCGAGGACGCTCTCGCGGAGGCAAACGATAAATACGTCAGACTCTATGCAGAGTACGACAACTACCGCAAAAGAACAGCTAAGGAAAAAACAGAGACCTACCAGAACGCTGCTGCTCAGTGCGTGGAGAAGCTTCTCCCCGTTCTCGACAGCTTTGAACGTTCCCTCGAAGCAGAGTGCTCCGACGAGAACTTCAAAAACGGCATGGGTATGATCTACAATCAGTTCAAGAACTTCCTGACACAGATGAATGTGAAAGAGATAGAAGCTCTCGGCGCTGAGTTTGATCCTAATATACACAATGCTATACAGCAGCTGGACGGCACGGATTACGCAAGCAATCACGTATGTTCAGTGTTCCAGAAGGGCTATATGATCGGCGATAAGCTGGTAAGACCAGCTATGGTGGCAGTCGCAGTTTAGCCCGTAGGGAACGCCGCCCTCGGCGTTCCGAAAACATCAATCAAAACATTCAAATATGTCCGCATGACGGACACCATTAGCTAAATGCTAAAGGCTGACGGCTGATGGCTTATAAATAGGAGGAATATATTATGGGAAAAATCATTGGTATTGATCTTGGTACAACTAACTCTTGCGTAGCTGTTATGGAAGGCGGCAATGCAGTCGTTATCCCTAACAACGAAGGTGCAAGAACTACTCCTTCAGTCGTTGCTTTCACAAACAACGGCGAGCGTCTCGTAGGTCAGGTGGCTAAGAGACAGGCTATCACAAACCACGACAGAACAGTTTCTTCTATCAAGAGACATATGGGTTCTGATTATAAAGTTGCTATCGACGGCAAGAACTATACTCCTCAGGAGATCTCAGCTATGATCCTCCAGAAGCTCAAGGCTGACGCTGAGGCTTACCTCGGTGAAACAGTTTCAGAGGCTGTTATCACAGTTCCTGCTTACTTCACAGACTCACAGAGACAGGCTACTAAGGACGCAGGTCAGATCGCAGGCCTTACTGTAAAGCGTATCATCAACGAGCCTACAGCAGCTGCTCTTTCATACGGTATCGACAAGGAAGAAGAACAGACCGTTATGGTTTACGACCTCGGCGGCGGTACATTCGATGTTTCTATCATTGAAATGGGCGAAGATGTTCAGCAGGTTCTCGCTACAGCAGGTAACAACCGTCTCGGCGGTGACGACTTCGACCAGCGTATAATCAACTGGATCGTTGACGAGTTCAAGAAGACAGAGGGCATCGACCTTTCACAGGATAAGATGGCTGCTCAGAGACTCAAGGACGCTGCTGAAAAGTCAAAGATAGAGCTTTCATCTACAACTACTTCAAATATCAATATCCCGTTCATCACTGTTGATGCTTCAGGTACTCCTAAGCACCTCGACCTCACTCTTACACAGGCTAAGTTCAACGAACTCACAGCTGACCTCGTAGAAGCTACAATGGGACCTGTAAGACAGGCTCTCAGCGACAGCGGCCTCAGCATCTCAGAGATCAACAAGGTGCTCATGGTCGGCGGTTCTTCAAGAATCCCTGCTGTTCAGGAAGCTGTTAAGAAGCTCATCGGCAAAGAGCCGTTCAAGGGCATCAACCCTGACGAGTGTGTTGCTCTCGGTGCTGCATATCAGGGCGGCGTTCTCGGCGGCGACGTTAAGAACGGTCTCCTTCTCCTCGATGTAACTCCGCTTTCACTCGGTATTGAGACAGCAGGCGGCGTTTGCACAAGAATGATCGAGAGAAATACAACTATCCCTACAAAGAAGTCACAGGTATTCTCAACTTACGCTGACAACCAGCCTGCTGTTGATATCAACGTACTTCAGGGTGAACGTGAATTCGCAAGAGATAACAAGCAGCTCGGTACTTTCCGTCTCGACGGTATCGCTCCTGCTCCAAGAGGAATCCCTCAGATCGAAGTAACTTTCGATATCGACCAGAACGGTATCGTTCACGTATCCGCTAAGGATCTCGGCACAGGCAAGGAGCAGAACATCACTATCACTTCTTCCACAAATATGTCCAAGGACGACATCGACAAGGCTGTTAAGGAAGCTGAGCAGTATGCTGCTGAGGACAAGAAGCGCCGTGAAGCTGTTGATACAAAGAACGAAGCTGAGAACCTCGTATTCCAGTGCGAGAAGGCTCTCACAGACTTCGGCGACAAGGTTTCTGCTGACGAGAAGTCAAATATCGAGTCCAAGTGTGCAGCTCTTAAGTCTGCTATCTCAGCTGACAACGCTGACGAGATAAAGACTCTCAAGGAAGATCTCCAGAAGGCATTCTATGACCTCTCTGCTAAGATCTACCAGCAGGCAGCTCCTAACGGTGCAGCAGGCGCACAGGGCATTGATCCTTCACAGTTCGCTAACATGGGCGGTGCTGCTGATGCAGGCGCTCAGGGCGGAAACGATGACGGCGTAGTTGACGCTGACTTCACTGAAGTTTGATAATGAAGATCAATAAAACTCTAAAGACTATCCTTATTATTGCTGCTTTTGCCGCTGCTGCATATTTCGGACTGACTAAGTTCGCAGGCTTTGCAAACGACGACCTGGTCGATTATGACGGCGGCAGAGGCGAATATGAGGATTCGATAGAAAATAGTTAATAATGCTTTTAGGGCGGAAAAACCTTCCGCCCTATAGGTGCATTTACAGGCGCGGCGAAAAAGTGCTGTTTTTTGAATAGTTTGGCGCGAACATGGGAGCGGAGGCTCTCCGCCGCACTATATGTGTATTTACAGGCACGGTAAATTAGTAAGTAGAAAGTAGTAAGTAGAAAGTAGTAATTTCCTGACTTCTGCACACTACTCTCTACTCTCTGCTCACTACTCACTAATAAGGAGAATGTATATGGCTGAAAAAAGAGATTACTATGAAGTCCTCGGTATCCAGAAGGGTGCTTCCGAGGACGAGATAAAAAAAGCCTTCCGTAAAAAGGCAAGAGAAAACCACCCCGATCTTCACCCTGACGATCCTTCCTACGTTGAGAAGTTCCAGGAAATAAATGAAGCTAACGAAGTCCTCTCAGACCCTGAGAAACGTGCCCGCTATGACCAGTTCGGTCACGCAGGCGTTGACCCCAGCTACGGCGGAGGCGGCGGCGGTATGGAAGGCTTCGGCGGTTTCGGCGATATGGACGATATCCTCGGAAGTATCTTCGGCGGCTTCGGTTTCGGAGGCGGCACAAAGCGCTCCAACGCCAATGCTCCAAGACGCGGCTCTGATATCCAGGAAACTGTTTCTCTCAGCTTTATGGAAGCTTGCTCAGGCAAGAAGGTAGACCTTAAAGTCAACCGTATGTCCGTGTGCGAAAACTGTAAGGGCACAGGCGCAGAAGCAGGTTCAACTCCTGATATCTGTCCCGACTGTCAGGGCAGAGGTACTATCAAGGTAACTCAGCGTACTCCCTTCGGCGTTATTTCTTCTTCAAAACCTTGTCCTCACTGCGGAGGCAAAGGCAAGATCATCAAGAATCCATGTACAAAGTGCCGCGGTGTCGGCAGAGTCAGAGTGCAGAAAACCGTTACTGTTGATGTACCTGCCGGTATCGACGACGGTCAGACACTCCGCGTAGGCGGACAGGGCGACTGCGGTATCAACGGCGGCCCTAACGGAGATCTTCTCGTTGGCATCAACGTAAAGTCCCACCCTATATTCAGACGCGAGGGCTACGACATCTACTGCGATATCCCTGTTACTTATATGGAAGCCGTTCTCGGCGCTGAAATAACCGTTCCTACTATCGACGGCGACGTAAAGTATAACATAAGCGAGGGCACTCAGACAGGTACTGTATTCCGCTTAAAGGGCAAGGGCGTCACCCGTATCCACCGCACAGACCGCGGAAACCAGTACGTAAAGATATACGTTGAAGTCCCCAAGAACCTCACCAAAAAGCAAAAAGACCTTCTCAAGGATTTTGAGGCTTCTCTTACAGATAAAAACTATGCTAAGCGTCAGAGCTTCTTTGAAAAGCTCCGCTCAAAGCTTGATCTATGATAATTATTCCCGAACTGTTGCTGACTGCGGCAGTTCGGTATGTTTTTTATAGGGAATCGGAGGAATACCATGTTTGAACAGGATTACATCATGCGGCAGATAAAAGAAATGACCGCAGTTATCGCAAAGATCGTCTTCGGCGCAAAAACAGACCAGTCATTCTATATGCTCCAGGAGGTCGAAAGACAGAAAGCCTTTGCTCTCATTGAGAAAATGCGTAACGGTGAAATAAAGGACGCTGTTGACGACGTGAACAGGCTCGCGGATACGCCGACCAAGGAAAATCTTATCATTGGTCTTGAATTCTATTCACAGCTCAGCGATATGGGCGACGACTTTCTTGCGGAAAAGGCTTACAGCTTTGTCAGTGCAAGAAAGGATTTCGAGCGTTTTGCCGAGAAATTCGGTATGCAGCAGATGACACATCTCTACTTCGGCGGCGGAGATGATGACGAATAAGTATAAAACCTCCCTGCGCGGACATAATAACCGCAAAGGGAGGTGTTTTTTATGGTAGAACAAGACACGATAAAACTGCTCAGGGAGTGCGATGCAGGCGTAAAAATGGGCATCTCGTCAATAAACGACGTTCTTGACTACGTTAGCGGAAGCAGTCTGAAAAATATCCTGAAAGGCAGCTCAGCACAGCACGAAAGGCTGAAGACCGACCTTCAGGAGCTCCTCGGCGAGTACCGCGACGAAGGCAAAGAGCCTGCTGCAATGGCTAAGAGTATGTCATGGCTGAAAACCAATGTCAAGCTCAAAATGAACGAGTCCGACAGCACTGTCGCCGACCTCATCACGGACGGCTGCAACATGGGCGTAAAGTCGCTCAGCCGCTACCTTAACAAGTATCAGGCTGCGGACGAGAAATCGAAAGACCTTGCAAAGCGCATCATCAGCGAGGAAGAGCATCTGGGTGCTGATGTAAGACCATATCTGTAACAGTAAAGGCTTCCGCAGTATACGGAAGCCTAATTTTTTATCGCCTCATCTGAGGTCTTGCAGGGTCTCCCCACTTATTTGACGGGGTGCTCGGTCTGCAAAAGAATATGAACAGCAAAATGCCGAATGTCAATGCCAGAAAGAAATCTAAACAAGTCAGACCGCCTAATGCATTAAGTTTCTCATTGTCGTGCGGCAGCATTTCAAACAGTGTCAGTATATCCAGCACCACAAAGAAATACAAGAACACCGAAGTCAGCATCCAACAGCCTGATTTGCCGATATCATGAAGTCTTCTTACACCTACTGCAAGAGTAGGAACAATGAAGATGCACAGATTGACTATCTGTAATATCCCTGATACAAATTTTTTGTCCACATCCATATTTACAATGGCAAGATGTACGAAAAAGCTTATACAAAAAATTGCAATAAAGTAGAACAGCATCGCAAACCAGTACTCACTTCTTGTTGATCTGCCTCTGAAATTGGCGAAATTCTTGAAATACAGCGCTATTGCCTCGCCGAAGCCTACATATTTAGGACTTCCGTCGGTCTCGTTAAATTTTGGCTGTAAATACGGATCATAGCCGAAAGGAGGTGCTCCGTATGGCTGACCGTAGCCGTTAGGCTGACCGTAGCCGTTGGGCTGACCGTAGCCGTTTGGCTGTCCGTAGCCGTTTGGCTGACCGTAGCCGTTGGGCTGACCGTAGCCGTTTGGCTGACTGTAGCCGTTTGGCTGACTGTAGCCGCTGGGCTGCTGATATGACGAATTTGGAATATCATTTATGTCGTCGATAACCTCAGATTTTTTTCCCAGTTCTGCGCCGCAGTTTTCGCAGTATTTATTGCTGTTGTCATTTTCAAAATTGCAATATTTACATTTCATGGTAAGACCCCCTTACATATCAATAGCTTTATTGTAGCAAATAACAGACTTTTTGTCAATATATCAACAAACAAAAAAGCTCCCACTTTCGGGAGCTTCTAATATACTTATTCGATCGTAACAGAGACCTTCTGATCCTTCTTAGCTGCGCCTGCGCGCATGATAGTACGGAGAGCCTTTGCGATCCTGCCCTGTTTACCGATAACTCTTCCCATATCATCAGGAGCTACGTTAAGGTGAAAAACGATAACGCCCTCTTCATCGGGAGCATCTTCGGTAATATTGATAGCGGATTTATCTTCTACGAGGCCTGCTGCGATAGCATAAAGTAAATCTTTCATAGTATAAAACCTCCGTTAAAGCTTTCGGACAGAGGCAGAGACGCATAGCCTCTCCTCTTCCATTAAGCTTCTAATCAAAGAACTCCCTCTTTCTTGAGGAGATCCTTTACAGTATCAGTAGGCTGAGCACCGTTAGCGATCCATGTCTTAGCCTTCTCAGCGTCGATATTAACAACTGATGGCTCCTTAGTAGGATCATAGTAACCGATCTCCTCGATGAAACGACCGTCTCTTGGATATCTTGAATCAGCAACTACTACACGATAGAAAGGAGCCTTCTTAGCGCCCATTCTTCTGAGTCTGATCTTTACTGCCATTATATTCACCTCCGTATGGAAAATAGTTATATTCAAGCGGCGGGAGACCGCATTGAAAGCTTTTTATTGTCAGAACGGCAGATTTCCGCCGCCCTTGCCCGTGTACTTGTCGAAGTTCATACCTGCAAGGTTCTTTCTTGCCTTACGCAGAGACATTTTTCCGTTTTTGCCTGTGAACTGCTTCATAACGGACTGCATCTGCTCGAACTGTTTGAGAAGGCGGTTAACGTCCTCTACCTTAGTACCTGAGCCCTTTGCGATACGCTTTTTGCGTGAAGGATTGATGATAGACGGCTTAGCTCGCTCAGCCTTGGTCATAGAGGTTATCATAGCCTCGACCCTTCCGAGCTGGCTCTCGTCGATATCAGCGTCCTTGATCTTGTCGCCCACACCGGGGAGCATACCGAGTATAGACTTCATAGAGCCCATACGCTTGATCTGCTTCATCTGGTCGAGGAGATCGTCCATATCGAACTTGTTCTCCTTGAACTTCTTGGTGAGCTTTTCTGCTTCCTTCTGAGACATAACGTTCTCAGCCTTTTCGATAAGGGTGAGGACATCGCCCATACCGAGTATTCTTGAAGCCATTCTCTCAGGGTGGAACTGCTCGAAATCGTCGAGCTTTTCGCCCATACCAACGAACTTGATCGGCTTACCTGTAACAGAGAGTACGGACAGTGCCGCACCGCCTCTTGTATCGGAGTCGAGCTTCGACATGAGGACACCTGTGATGCCTACGGCATCATCGAATGCCTTTGCAACGTTTACAGCGTCCTGACCTGTCATAGCGTCAACAACGAGCATGATCTCGTTGGGGTTAGTCTCATTCTTGATATTGACGAGCTCGTCCATGAGAGCTTCATCTATATGAAGTCGGCCTGCGGTATCTATGATAAGGATATCGTGACCGTAGTCCTTTGCGTAGGAAAGAGCTTTTTTGGCGATGATAACGGGGTCTGTCTGTCCCATTTCAAACACCTTGACATCAGCCTTGCCGCCGACTACCTGTAACTGATTTATAGCCGCAGGACGGTATATATCGCAGGCAGCGAGAAGCGGACGGTGTCCCTCCTTCTTGAGGAGCTTTGCCAGCTTTGCGGCATGGGTAGTTTTACCTGAACCCTGAAGTCCGCACATCATGATGACCGTCGGGGGCTTTGATGCCATATTTATACGGGCGTTGCTGTTGCCCATGAGTGAAACGAGCTCATCGTTTACTATCTTGATGACCTGCTGAGCGGGAGTAAGGCTTGCGAGCACTTCTTCTCCGACCGCTCTCTCGGTAACTCTTTTTACGAAATCTTTTACTACCTTGTAGCTTACGTCGGCTTCCAGCAGAGCCAGACGAACCTCACGCATAGCCTCTTTTACATCAGACTCTGTGAGTTTGCCTCTTGATTTGAGCTTTTTAAAGACGTTATTAAGTTTCTCGGAAAGTCCCTCAAATGCCATGACGAGCCTCCTTTATACGAAATTATAGCATCTCCGAGCCTTTTTCGGCTTCGGAGAGAATGATATTTCTGATATTTTCATCAGTGATATGTTGAGCGGCAGCCTCGATATTTCCGAAGCATTCGCGCATTTTGCCGAGCCTTTCGGCGAATCCCAGCTTTTCCTCGTAATTGAGGAGTATCTCCTCTGTACGCTTGATGATACTGCGCACAGCCTGACGTGTTATATCTCTCGGCTGACCGATCTCAGCAAGGGACAGGTCCTCACAGTAATACAGCTCCATGATACTGCGCTGATGCTCGGTCAGGAGATCGCCGTAGCAGTCAAGAAGCATTACAAATTTAAGTTCCTTAGCCATTTCAGGAGCACCTCTCCGGGGTGTAATACAAAATCACTTTACACATTATACAACAATTTACCCCTTTTGTCAAGGGGTAAATGAAATTATTATTGCGAAGATGATGTAAGATCGGAATACGTGATATTAATGTAATCCACGACACCTGATTCATTGAAGTTTATAACGATGGTATGACCGCGGAATATGCCTTTTCCGTCAACGCCCTGATCCACGCCGTAGTGGTACGCATGGGTATACGGCTCCTGCACGTCGTCAACGCTTTCAGGCGGACCCAGCATGAACTCCACATCGCCGATAGTCGAGACAAGGGGCGTGATATTGTATATGCTGCAATCGCTGGTCTTTATGGAAAGGCTGTAGATAACACTTGCCTCTTCCTTGCCCTCATAGCAGTTCTCCAGCGAAACCGTTCCCATTTCAACGCCGTTGTAATAGATAGTAGCCAGACCGCTGCCGTTCGGCAGACCGTAATCCTGACGGTCGTAGAGCTTGTATTCCCAGCCCTTGCCGAGGTCGTACACCTTCAGCGGCAGGTCGAAATGCTGCCCTTTGAGGTAGATATTGCTTCGCACAGCATCAACGTCGAAGGTACCGTCGGGTGCGGTATACGGCTCAAGGGTAGGAGCTACGTTAAACGGTATATTCGGCGCATTTTTATCTTCAAGGCAGCCCGTCATCGTACACAGCAGCACGAGAGCTGTCAGTAATGGTAATTTCTTCATATTGTCACCTCTGTGGGTTCGCGGTATCAGTATTTTCTGCCTATCTTCTCGCCGTACTTCACGACAGTTTCGATACCCTCTGCGGAATTGCGGAGTATATCAGCGTCGGGAACGATGCTGTCCTTGCCGAAGAGAAGTACCACCGTCGAACCGCCGAACTCGAATTTTCCCTTTTCCTCGCCTCTTGCGAAGGAATACTCACCGTGATGATTGACTATGCGTCCCACCATCATCGCGCCCACCTCTACCTGTACCACATCGCCGAAATTGTCGGTATGCAGCACGGTATACTCGCGGCTGTTGCGCTTGTAGATGTTGTATCTTGCAAGGGCTACAGGATTGACTGTATGGAGCTCGCCTGCAATAAAGGTATTATCGGTCTTGCTGCCGCTGTCTATATAGCAGTAGCGGTGGTAGTCATCGACTTCAAGACGGAATATGCAGCAGTATCCTCCGCAGTACCTCTTTGCGAGGAATTCATTCTGCAAGAGGTCGCTGACTCTGTAGCGCGAGCCCTTGATACGGAATATACTGTTCCTGCTTATCTTGTATACCGTCAGCTTTGAATCGCACGGACTGATGAGATGCTCGGGAGTATGATCCACAGGGCGCTTCTCAGGCTTTACGACGCGGGTGAAGAAGTCGTTGTACGAGCGGAAGCCGCTCATGATATACTGTGAAGTATCAATGCCGCTGCGCTTTATGAAAGGCTTTATGAGCAGCTTTGACGGACGCGAATCCATAAATTTTCCTGCTGCCCTTGATAAAGCAGGAGCAGTCAGAGTTTTCAGCATTACTCTGCCGAGAACGCTCCCGTACATTTTTTCCAGAAGTTTATTCTGCTTTTCGTTGGTAACGATAACCTCGCCTGTTCTTGTTTTTATCATGGTCAAGCTCCTTGAAGAAGGCGGCGCTCAGAGCCTTGCATTGGCAAGCATGAGCTTTATACGGTTCTCCTGATTTACACGGGTCGCACCGGGATCGTAGTCTATAGCCACGATATTGGCATTGGGGTTATCCTGCTTTATAGCGCGTGACATTCCCTTTGCGACGATATGGTTCGGCAGACAGCCGAAGGGCTGAGTGCATATGATATTCTCAACGCCCGACTTTGCAAGTGCAGCCATTTCCGCAGGAATAAGCCAGCCCTCGCCCATAACTACGCCCTGATTGATATACTGGTCGGCAAGAGCTCTCAGGTGCTCAAAGTCGTGGAGCGGCTCGAAGCTGCCCTGCTCCTTCATTATGCTGATGAGCTCCTTCTGCTTTGCGTATATGAGCTTATAGCCTATCTTATTGAAAATAGACTGCTTTGTAACGTGGTCGTACAGTTTAGCGTCGTTGAACGTACCTGCCGCGCAGTACATAACGAACTCCAGCAGTGACGGAACAACAGGCTCGCAGCCCTCGGAGATAAGGAAATCTTCGAGGTGATTGTTTGCGAGAGGCGAATACTTTACGTATATCTCGCCGACGATGCCGACTCTGATCTTCTTCTCGCTGCTGAGAGGTATCGACGCGAAATCGTTGAGGATATCCGTGTACACCTTCTTGGTCTTGAGGTACATCTTGCTCTGCTTGCGGAAGATATTGCACAGTCTTCTGTGCCATTTATCCAGCATAGCCTTGGATTCGCCCTTGTTTATCTCGTAGGCTCTGCACTTGTTATAGCAAGCCATGAGAAGGTCGCCGTAGAGTACCGCATACATCATTTGCAGGAACATAGGCGCAGTTACCCTGAAAGCGCTGTCCTTTTCAAGACCGCTGAAATTGAGCGATACCACAGGAACCTGCGGGAAATTCTTCGCAACAGCCTTTCTCAGCAGATGTATGTAATTGGAAGCTCGGCAGCCGCCGCCTGTCTGAGTTATCATGAGAGCGGTCTTGTCGGGGTCGTACTTTCCGCTTTTCAGCGCGTCCATGAACTGACCTATTACCAGCAGTGCAGGATAGCAGGCATCGTTGTGGACGTTTTTCAGCCCCTCGTCAACTACTGCGCGTGAGTCGTTTGTCAGAAGCTCCACCTTGTAGCCCTTGGATCTGAATATCGCAAGGAGCATCTTGAAGTGGATAGGCAGCATATCGGGCACGAGGATAGTATGGGTCTTTATCATATCCTCGGTAAATTTTGCATATTCGGGCATATTTATCCCTCCGTTTTGTAGGGAACGCCGCCCATGGCGTTCCTGATGCGTGATTTATATGACAGGACGATGCGCACATCGTTCCGTGCAGGATATTATTTCTGTTCCATAGCAGCAACAAGGCTTCTCAGTCTTATCCTTGCCGCGCCAAGATTGTTTATCTCGTCTATTTTCAGCTGTGTGTAGAGCTTTCCGCGGCTTTCGAGGATATGTCTCACCTCATCGCCTGTGACCGCGTCGATACCGCAGCCGAAAGATACCAGCTGTATGAGCTGCATATCGGGCTGAGTAGTAACGTACTTAGCTGCACGGTAAAGACGTGAATGGTATGTCCACTGATTGAGAACGCCGAGGTCGGGCGTATTTGCCAGACTTGCAACGCTGTCCTCGGTTATGACTGCCATGCCGAGACTTGAAACGAGCTTGTGGATACCGTGGTTGATCTCCTTGTCGATATGATAAGGACGACCAGCCAGAACGATTATCTTTCTGCCCTCATCTCTTGCCTGCTTGATTATCTCCATAGCCTTGCGCCTTACGCTGTTATGGTAAGTTTCGAGGGCTTCGTAAGCCTTGTCAACAGCCTCGGGTATCTTGCCCTTGACGTTGTACTTTTTCAGCACCTCACTCATGACCCTTATGACATTCTTCTTGATGTTCAGGTCAAGGTACGGGTGAACGAAGTTATCGCTGTCAAGGCGCGGATTGTTCGCAAGGAGAAGCTCGGGATAATATGCAACAACAGGGCAGTTGAAGTGGTTATCGCTGTTGCCCTCATCGAGGTTGTAGCTCATGCAGGGATAGAATATGAAGTCAACTCCCTTGTCGAGGAGGTTCTCGATATGACCGTGAGTGAGCTTTGCGGGATAGCACACCGTATCCGAAGGGATGGTGTGCTGACCGAGGTAATACATATCACGGGAGCTCTCATCGGAAATAACTGTCCTGAATCCGAGAGTTGTGAAAAGCATATGCCAGAACGGGAGCTGCTCGTAGAATCCCAGAGCAAGGGGAAGTCCCACAACTCCGCGGTAACGCTTAGGCTGGTGGGTCTTGACGGTATTGAGGATACTGTCGTACTTGAACTCGTAGAGGTTCGGCACAGTGTTCCTGTTGGTGATCCCGCCGCCCTTTTCGCAGCGATTGCCCGAAATGAAGCGTCTTCCCTGACCGAAGCTGATGACGTTGAGCTGACAGTGTGCAGTACAGCCGCCGCAGTTCACAGAGCGTGATGTGTATGTAAAGTTTTCGAGCTCCTCAGCCGAGATAAGCTTTGAAGGCTCGCCGTTTGCGCGTTCCTTGGCGTAGAGAGCGCAGCCGAAAGCACCCATAAGTCCCGATATAGCAGGACGTATAACGTTTCTGCCCAGTTCCTTTTCAAATGAGCGGAGAACCGCGTCATTGAGGAAGGTACCGCCCTGTACTACGATGTTCTTGCCCAGATCGTCGGGAGAATTTGCACGTATTACCTTATAAATAGCGTTCTTGATGATGGACGAGGAAAGACCTGCGGAAATATCCTCAACGGTCGCGCCGTCCTTCTGCGCCTGTTTTACGGAGCTGTTCATGAATACGGTACAGCGCGAACCCAGATCAACAGGGTGCTCCGCAAAAAGACCCAGCTGCGAGAACTCGGAAATATCGTATCCCAGCGCCATTGCGAATGTCTGTATGAAAGAGCCGCAGCCCGAGGAGCAAGCCTCGTTGAGCATGATGCTGTCGATGCTCTTGTTCTTTATCTTGAAGCACTTGATGTCCTGTCCGCCGATGTCTATGATGAAGTCAACATCGGGGCAGAAATAAGCAGCTGCCTTGAAGTGCGCCACAGTCTCAACGATACCGTGGTCTATGGAAAGACCTGCCTTGATAAGGTCCTCGCCGTATCCCGTTACAGCCGAGCCCTTTATGGTTATATCGGGATTCATAGCTGCGTAGATACGCTTCACCTGATCGGCTATCTTGTCGAGAGGCTGACCCTGATTGGACGAATAGTGATTGTACAGCATACGTCCGTCTTCGGTGATGAGCACAAGCTTCGTGGTAGTGGAGCCTGCGTCGATACCGAGGTAAGCATCTCCCTTATATGTATGTATATCGGCATAACCGAGGTCGAACTTCTTGTGGCGGTCGATGAACTCGTCATACTCGGAATGTGAGCGGAAGAGGGGTTCACCTGTGATTATAGCGTCCGAAGCCTTGGCAGTACGTATTTTCTCTATGATATCCTCTATCTTGAATGCGCCCTCCGCAGTAGCTGCATATATTGCGCAGCCGAAAGCCACGAATACAGGAGCTTCGGGTGGGAACACCGCGTGTTCCTCATCAAGTCCCAGAGTCTTTACGAAAGCCTTTTTCAGTCCCTTCAGGAAGAACAGCGGACCTCCGAGAAAAAGCACTTTTCCCTCGATAGTACGTCCCTGAGCAAGTCCCGAAACAGTCTGATCCACGACTGCCTGGAAGATGCTTGCGGCAACATCCTCACGCCTTGCGCCCTGATTGAGAAGGGGCTGGATATCTGATTTGGCAAATACGCCGCATCTCGAAGCAATGGGGTATATCTTCTGTGCATGGAGCGAAAGCTCGTCCAGTTCATCGGCAGTGATACCGAGAAGTGTAGCCATCTGGTCGATGAAAGCACCTGTACCGCCTGCGCAGGTACCGTTCATACGCTGTTCAACACCGCCCGTAAGGAAGATTATCTTAGCGTCCTCACCGCCGAGCTCTATAACTGCGTCAGCATCGGGCTGCTTCTGTTTAACAGCAAGAAAAGCCGCATGGACTTCCTGAACGAAGGGGATATTTGCAGAATTGGCAAGTCCCAGACCTGCCGAACCCGTGATACAAACAGTAAATTCTTCGTCGGGGTAGTCCGCCTGAATGATTTTGAGCTGGTCCGTAACAGTCTCCTTGACCTTTGAAAGGTGACGCTGATACTTGGAATAAACGATATTTCCGTCAGCATCGGTGATAACTGTCTTTACGGTAGTCGAACCAACGTCTATACCGAGAGAAAATTTATTTGCCATTTTACACCTCTGATAGAAGTAATTATAAAGCTAAAACAGATATACTCTGCCGCTATCTTTTAATTATAACATATAATTTCAAAAATAGCAACACGCGAAGCAAATATTTTCGCTGTGTGCTTATACATTATTACAGCTGCAAGAACTCGCCGCAGATTTTTTTCACAGCAAAAGATTTGCAGGAGCTCCCCAAACATGGTATAATAACGTATATTCGATACTTTCTCAGTATATCACGAAAAAAATGTAATGTCAATTTGATAAAATTGTTTTTTTGCTGTAACGAAACGCAAACTCATGCAACTAATAAGTGAACGTTCGGAAAGGAGGCAGTCAAGTGTCATCGGATATGGAAGAATATTACAAGAAAAACGGCAGGAAGGTCTTCCTGTACCTGATGACGCTCTGCGGCGATCCCGACACGGCAGAGGAGCTTACTCAGGAGACTTTCTACCGTGCTCTGCGCTCCGTCAATAACTATAAGGGCGAAAGCTCGGTGTACACATGGCTGTGCAGTATCGCGCGGAATGCATGGCTGGAGGAGCTCCGCAAGCGCAGGAAACATTCGGGTGAGGAGATAAGCGAGCTTATAGAGGACAACTCTCCCCGTCCCGACGAAGAAGCCGAAAGTGCCGACGGACGGCTGCGGCTGCTGAAGAAAATACACTCCCTGCCCGAAACGGAAAAGGAGCTGATACTGCTGAGAGCTTCTCAGGAGCTGAGCTTCCGCGAGATAGGCGAGATATTCGGCAAGACCGAGAACTGGGCACGAGTGACCTACTACCGCGCCAAGCAGAAATTAGCCGATAGCCATTAGCCGTTAGCCTTTAGCTCTGTAGGGGCGCGCATTGCGCGTCCGCATTTACCAAAAATGTAACATGACACGATTGTAGGGGAGGGCGCCCTCGCCCTCCCGTAACACGCATATAGCCATGAACGGGAGCCCGAGGGCGGGCTCCCCTACAATGAAGGGAGTTGATCTTATGAAATGCAATATCGTGAAAGACCTTTTGCCGCTGTACTGCGACAAACTCACCTCTCAGGACAGCAACGAGGAAATAGAAAAGCACCTCAGCGAGTGCGCTGACTGCAAGGCGTTCTACGAGAGCATGAACAAAAAGGAAGATAATATAAATGTCCCCGAAAAGGACGTAAAACCGCTGAAAAAGATAAAAAAGCGCACCAAGCTCAAAGTCATCGCCGCTGTCCTCGGTACAGTCGCCGTGCTGTTCGGCGTGTTCATGTTCGTGTTCTGGGGAGTTGTCCCCATAAGCTCGGATAAGCTGCATTATACTGTTACCGCAAGGGAAGTCAAATCATATGACGTAAAAAGCGATGAACTTGACGAAAACGGCGAATATATCATGGAATACCGCACAGAATTCAGCGACGATTTCTACCCCATTCCCGACGGTGTAAAAGTTAAGACGGAACATTGGATAGATTTTGAATTCGAGGGCGATTGCAGCTGCACAAACGAGCGCACCGATTCAGAAGATGAATATTTCGTCAATGATGAGGGCGTAAATGACATGATACTTCATGAGGATCTATGGATATATCCTGTTGTCAAGCTGCCTTTCGACGACCGAGGAGAACACCCGAATCAGTATACATGGGGAACAAACGACGTAAAAGAAGGCTCTACCCTCACTATCCATTACCGCGACAAGACCGAAACTATCGACCTATGGCAGCTCTATCAGGATACTGTCAAAAATCAAAAATGACCTTATGGGACGGCTTTATGCCGTCCTTTTTTAGCGTAACGGAAATGTTCATCGTGTTTGTGAGTGCAGGTCATGAGCCCCTACATAGCTAATGGCTAAGGGCTCGGGCGGATAATATCCGCCCCTACAGGCTAATAATTACTAAAGGACGGCTCAAACACTTTACTATTTTTTTAACATTCTTCAATTGACAACGTATAGTATAAGTGATATAATAAATTATATATGTATAATTGCGGTAGTATGCCGTATATGATATAGAGTCGGGAATTGAGAGCCGATAAGTTTTAAGGTCAGTCTGCGAAGCAGGCACCGCAACTCTCAACTCTCCACTCTGAACTCTCAACTAAAAAAACGGAGATAATAGAATTGGTAAAAACAGTTAACGGTTTGAAGATAAACTACGAGGAAAAAGGCGAGGGCGACCTCATCGTCCTGCTCCACGGCTGGGGCAGCAATATCACCCTTTTCGCAAACATGATAGAGCTTCTCTCGAAGAAGTACAAGGTAGTCGCTATGGATATGCCGGGCTTCGGCAAGAGCGACGAGCCTAAGGAAGTCTGGGACATGAGCTCCTACGTGCAGTTCGTCATCGACTTCCTCAAGGACTACGACACCAAGGAGGTAATGCTCCTCGGTCACAGCTTCGGCGGTCGAGTTATTATCAAGATGCACAGCCGCAATGACCTGCCTTTCAAGGTCACAAAGGTCATTCTCGTGGACAGCGCAGGCATTATGCCACCAAAGTCCAACAAAAAGAGCTGGCGCACACGCTACTACAAAATGGGAAAGGCTGTCCTTTCCACAAAGATCGCTCAGAAGCTCGCTCCCGACGCGTTGGAGAACTTCCGCAAGAAAATGGGAAGCGCCGACTACGCTGCGGCTTCGCCCATGATGCGTCAGGTCATGGTCAAGGTGGTCAACGAGGACTTAGAACCGTATCTGCCAAATATCAAAGCTCCTACGCTGCTCGTATGGGGCGTGAACGATACTGCAACTCCGCTCTCCGACGGCGAGAAAATGGAAAAGCTCATTCCCGATGCAGGTCTTGTAAAGCTTGAAAACGCAGGACATTATTCCTTCCTCGAACAGCAGTTCACGTTCAACCGCGTGATGTGCAGCTTTATGAAAATAGATGACTAATTCGTAATGCGTAATTGATAGAGCAGCTTCAATTTTCGGAAAAGCCGCACCATTAATTACGAATCACGAATTGTGGATCACGCATTTTAAGGAGATATTTATGAATTTGGTTTTATGGATAATATATGCAGTCATCTCTCTTACGGCGACTGTTTTTCTCGGGCTGAGGGAGTTCCATATGCTCCAGCTCAACGGCTACAAGACTCCCGAGCATTCGTGGTGGATGAAGAAAAACAAAAAGAGGTATATCCTCCCTGCGGCTCTGTTCTGTGCGCAGTTCCTGCTCATTCCGTTCCACGGAGGTCTGAGAACAGCTCTTGTTATAACGCTTTGCTTCTTCAATGCGATAATAGCTCTGCTCAACAAGCCGGGCAAGAAGTTCAAGAAGCCCCTTGTGTACACAGCCCGTATGAAACGCATGATGATAACCTGCGGCATACTCATTGCAATATTCTATGTATTTGCGATACTCAACACATATCATCTGAATGTGTTTGATGGTGCAGATGAGGCGCATAGAAAGATACATCTGTTCAAAGCAGCTATGGCGTTTATTTTTACAGGCTCGGCACTGTACCTCACACCGATACTCGTTCCCCTTTCCAACATTATAAATAAGCCTGTTGAAAAAGCTGTCCAGAACTGGTACATCAACGACGCAAAGAGAATACTCTCCGAGTGTCCCACACTTCACAAGGTTGGCATCACGGGAAGCTACGGCAAAACAAGCATGAAGTTCTACCTTGACGAGCTTCTCAATTCTCAGTACAACACGCTGAAAACTCCCGAGAGCTTCAACACTCCTATGGGAGTTACAATAACCATTCGCCGCGACTTGAAGCCCACACATGAATACTTCATCTGCGAAATGGGCGCAAGACGAGTTCACGAGATAAAGGAGCTCTGCGGCATTGCAGACCCACACGACGGCATCATCACTTCCGTGGGTCCCCAGCATCTGGAGACCTTCGGCTCTATCGAAAATGTTGTCAATACAAAGTTCGAGCTTGCCGACCACGTTAAGGCTAAGGGCGGCAAGATATACCTCAACGGCGACAACGAGCTTATCCGCAAGAAAGCTCCCGAGTACCCCAACGCGGTGCTCTACGGCTTGCAGGAGGGCAACCACTACCGCGGTACTGATATATCCGTTTCCGACAGAGGTACGGAGTTCACGGTAACTGCTCCCAACGGCGAAACACAGCGCTTCTCAATGAAGCTCCTCGGCGAGCACAACGTTCAGAACGTTCTCGGAGCTATCGCCTACGCTCACGGCACGGGCATATCTCTCGACAAGCTCACACTCCCCGTGAAGCGTATCGCTGCTGTTCCTCACAGATTGCAGCTCCTCGACAAGGGCGGAAATATGACCTTTATCGACGATGCATACAACTCAAATCCCAGCGGCTGCCGTGCAGCTCTTAATGTCCTCGGACTTTTCGATGCCTGCCGTATACTGGTAACTCCGGGTATGGTAGAGCTTGGCGCAAAGCAGGAGGAGCTCAACTTTGAGTTCGGTCAGGAGGCTGCAAAAGCCTGCGACCATATAGTTCTTGTAGGCAAGAACCAGACAGTTCCGATATATAACGGTATCAAGGACGCAGGCTACGATATGGATAACGTTTTCGTTGCGGATAGTCTCAACGAAGCTCTCGACCACGTAAGAGCTTTTCAGACAGACAAGAAGAAGATAGTTCTTCTTGAAAACGACCTGCCCGACAACTATTAAGCCATTAGCTATTAGCTTTTAGCCTTTAGCTTATGGTATCGCCTTACGGCGATAATATTTAAAATCCGTCCGCGTAAGCGGACACCATCAGCTAACGGCTAATGGCTAAAGGCTAACGGCTCAGATAAAGATAAAAGGAGAAATAGTAATGAAGATCAATCTTGCAGTTCTTTTCGGCGGAAGAAGCGTTGAACATGAGGTATCAGTTATCTCGGCTGTTCAGGCTATGGCAAGCATCAATAAGGAAAAATACAACATAATCCCTGTCTATATGACCAAGAAGAGCGAATTCTGGACAGGCGAGAAGCTCATGGATATAAACAGCTTCAAGGATATCCCCGCTCTCCTCAAAGAGTGTACCGAGTGCGTTTTCGTCCGCAGCGAGGGCAAAGTGCAGCTTATCCGCCAGAAGATGAAGAAGTTCGGCACTAACGTCATCTCCGACATCGACGTTGCTTTCCCTATCGTTCACGGCACTAACGTCGAGGACGGCGCTTTGCAGGGCTATCTCCAGACCCTCGACCTGCCCTATGTAGGCTGCGACGTTCTGGCTTCTGCTGTGGGTATGGATAAATTCGTTATGAAGATACTCCTCAAGGACGCAGGCTTCCCTGTGCTGGACTGCTGCCGCTTCTCCTCATACGAGATAAACGACATGGACAGAATGGTCGAGGAAGTCGAGAAGAAGTTCGGCTACCCTGTTATCGTTAAGCCTATCAACCTCGGTTCGAGCGTCGGCATCTCAAAGGGCAAGGACAGAGACAGCCTTATAAAGTCCATCGAAGAGGCTTTCGAGTTCGCTGACCGTATCCTCATCGAGCCATGCGTCGTTCAGCTCAAAGAGATAAACTGCGCCGTAGCAGGCGACAGCGAGTCCGCAGAGGCTTCCGTATGCGAAGAGCCCGTTCAGGCAAGCGGCGACGATATCCTCAGCTACGACCAGAAGTACGTCGGCGGCGGCAAGGGCGGCAGCAAGGGTATGGCTACCCTGAAAAGAAAGATCCCTGCTGAAATTACTCCCGAGCAGGACGAATTCATCAGAAAGACCGCTGTTGACGCATTCCGCTATCTGGGTCTCAACGGCGTTACACGTATCGACTTCATGATAGATATGGCTACCGACAAGGTCTATATCAACGAGATAAATACTATCCCCGGCTCTCTCGCATTCTACCTCTGGGAGCCTAAGGGCGTAAAGTATACAGAGCTCCTCGAAAGACTTATCCAGCTTGCTCTCAAACGCTACAGACAGAGCGAGAAGATAAGCTATACATTCGATACGAATATCCTCTCAATGGGCGGAAGCTTCGGCTCTAAGGGAAGCAAGCGCTGAGGATCGGCCTCTGACACATCTTATCATTTATACCGCAGGATAAAGACATACAATGCGGCTCAAAAAAGCAATATCACAAATAATATTCCATGATTTAAGGGGAATAATAAAATATCAACGCAATGAAAATTCTTTTTAAGGGGGGGATAAGTAATTGTCTCAATTTCATGTACTGCCATTAGCGGAAAAGCTCAACACTACTAATGTTGACATCTCAGATGATGACACCTCCGATCACAGGATACCAAATTGTCCTGTGCGAAAATTCGCCAATAAATATATCAGCTTTATCCTTTTGATATCATGTATTATCGGCTTTATCGGTATTTTTATAAATCACTACTATCTTCTCGGCATAACATTCGGTGTCCCTGTTATTACTCTCGGAGCTGCTGTTTCGCCGCAAAGTTCACATAACAGCCAGAAGCTTTCGGAAAGCGGTGTGCTTCTTAAAATACTCCTGGGAGAGATAGGCTTGTTCCTTATGGCGACCTGCTTTTCGCTGCTTTCATCAAAGAGCGGCTGGAGACCTCTCCCACAGTATGCATTTATCCCCGCACTTGTACTGCTTGTTTCGTCAATACTTTTCTATTTTCTCTCTGCGCCCGTAGTAAGAATGGTCGCTATCTACAAGCGCAAAAACAGGTGCATAAAAAAGGTAACTATGTACTTCTCGGGATATACGCGGGCAAGTTCGGCTGCAAATAATACTGAACAGTTCACTTCAGACATCTATCCCCAGTTCGTCTACTCATATAAGGGCGAAAAGTACCGTGTTACAGACTGGGAAGACAAAATAAGAGAAAACGGCAAGGTATCTTCTCTTGACATACTCATCAACCCCGATGCCCCTGATGAATACTATGACTCTGAACGTCTGCAAAAACGTATCATTGATTCAATAATCACTCTCGCAGCAACACTTATCATTATACTGCTTATGATGATCTCAATATTGTTCGTGCTTCACGCCGACCTGTCAGCTGAAAAATACTCGATCATGGAAGGTAACTTTCAGAATGAAACGGAAACAACCGAAGAACTCACAACAGAAGAAGTCGAGGACTATTAATAATTATGGAAAAATTCTCTTTACTGCCGCTGGCTAAAAGGCTCTCGGACGGTCTTACCGCCGATGACGAGTATAACAGAAAAAATTTCGGGATAAGCGTTCCCCTTTGGGCAGAGCTATTATTTTTCTTAGCAATGATCGCAAGTTTCTTTTATAATCCCATGTTGGGTGTATTTCTTTTCGGTACAGCATTTTTTATGGCAGGCTTCACCAACAACGGCTCCGTAAAAAGTAACGGAAGATTAGTCGAAAATACTATGTGGAACCGTCTTCCTTTCACCATCATAGGCTTAACGATCATGGTCTTTTCCGTATGCATCTATTTCAATTGGCAAGAAAAGACAGATACAGATTCAACTTACCACTTCTCTTCCGCAAGCAAACTGATAATAAAGCTTTACATAGCTTTCCTGACAGCTCTTATCATCGGCAGGCTCGTATTCATCATCGCTTCGCTCATCTCTGTATCAAACAGAAGAAAGAGCTGCACCTATTCCATTGATGCAGTGTATTCCGCACCGTCCTCACCTAATCCAAGACAGATATACGTATACGAATTTGAGGGAGAAAGCTTCGCGTTCATTTATAAATTCGACGAATTTTTCGATTCGCGTTACCACACGAATTTCCCCGACCATGTACAGGAAAGCGTTCAGCTGTTCATAGACCCGAATGCTCCCGAAAAATACTATCTTTATAATATGACCAAGGATATTTCCAAAAAACTGAAAAAATACTTCGCAGGTATCCTAATATTAGCATTCATGATCGGAGTTATATTTGTACCTATATGGCGTTCAGATATGTTGGACTCTTTTTTGAATTCCCTATGATAAGGGACAATATACATAACAAGGAGGTTTTATGATGACCGAAAAAGAAAAACAGCAGGCAGGAGAGCTTTACTCTCCCAACGACCGCGAGCTCGTTGCCGACAAGGTAAAGGCAAGGAAGCTCTGCGTAGAATTTAACAATGCAGAATGCAACGACTACCAGAAAAAAGAACGCCTTCTCGACAGACTTCTTGCCCTGAGAGGCGACAATGTAACCCTCGAACCCAATTTTTACTGCAATTTTGGCTATAATACGGTCATCGGCAATAACTTCCACGCTGAATACAACTGCGTTATCATCGACAATGCCGATGTGACCTTCGGCGATAATATCTTCATAGGTCCAAATTGCAGCTTCAATACGACCGTCAAGCCCGAAGATGCCGAAACAAGGAGCAAAGGGCTTGAATACGCAAAGCCCGTAAAGATCGGCAGCGATGTCGAGATCGGAGGCAATGTTACTGTTTCCGCAGGCGTTACTATCGGCAGCAATGTCATCATCACTCCCGGAAGCTCCGTAACGGAGGATATCCCGTCAAACTGCATCGCTTCGGGTACTCCCGCAAAGCCCGTAAAGGCTCTTGCTCCTGTTGTGAGAGCTGAAAAAACCGCTCAGGAAGCAGAAAAGGCTCCTGCCGAAGAAAAAAAGCCCGAACCGCCTAAACCGCGCACAAGACGACTCGAAATACACCGCGTAGAACCATAATATTACGAAAGGAAGACTGAACCATGAATACGCTTCATTTCAAATACGCTGTCGAGATCGAAAAAACACGCTCTATCACTCAGGCAGCTGAAAACCTCTACATGGCTCAGCCCAATCTGAGCAAAGCTATCAAGGAACTCGAAAGCACCCTCGGCATCACCATTTTCAGGCGTACCTCAAAGGGCGTTATCCCTACCGATCAGGGGCTGAAATTCCTCGATTACGCTAAACAGATACTTATCCAGATAGATAATATGGAAGCCATACACTCACCCGATAAGCCCAAAAACAGCCGTCTGCGCATATCCGTTCCCCGTGCGGGCTATATCTCAAAGGCTTTCTCCGAGTACATCGCTTCCCTTGACACTCCCGAGGATATGGAAGTATTCTTCTGCGAGACAAATTCGCTGAGAACTATCGAGAATGTCCGCGAAAACGGCTATGATTTCGGCGTTATCCGTTATAATACAGCCCACGAGAAGTACTTCACCGACTTCCTTGCCGAAAAGAATCTCGACGGAAAGCTCCTGTGGGAGTTCGAGATGCTGGCTGTCATGTCTGCCGAGCACCCTGCTGCCGATGCGGATATGATAACCTACTCCGACCTCTCCTGCAACTACACCGAGCTCGGTCAGGGCGACGAGGCTGTGCCCTATGTTTCGGGAGCTGTGGAGAAGCTCTACGCCTCAAACCGTCCTGCCGATGTGCCTGTCCGCAAGGTCTATATGTACGACCGCGGCAGCGCTCTTGACTTCCTGCTCACTGTGCCGCAGGCTTTCATGCTGGATTCTCCCGTGCCTGCAAGCCTCTGCGGAAAGTACGGACTTGTGCAGAGAAAGTGTGCGTTCCCGGATAACAGCTTCAAGGATATGCTCATATACACCTCGGGACACAAGCTCTCGGAAAATGAGCTGAAACTGGTGAACAGACTATATGAGGTAAGGAACGAAAGCGCTTTTGCAGAGTATAAATGACATATACAAAACAGAATGCGAATATTCCTTTGCAGAATAGCAAACATCGGCATAAAGGAACGTTCCGTGGGCAGCATCTGCTGCCCCTTTTCATATTTCAATGGCTTTTCCGCAACTGCCGCGCCCCTTTCTTTTGTAAGCGGCGGTTATTCGCTTCGGAAATATCAATATCAGAATACCGATATCAGAATACCGATATTCCGCTGTTATATTTGTGCAGCAGGTATAATTTGTGATATAATATTGAATATATCCTGCAATGCCTGTATCGGAGGAAGTCAACGGCGACTGCCCCGAAAACTCCCGCATTGTAAATCTATCGCAAGGAAGGTATGGACAATGTTTGAAATTCTTGAGAAAAGAAGTCTCAATCCTACTGTCACCCTTATGAGAATAAACGCTCCTAAGGTAGCTAAAAAAGCTGAACCCGGACAGTTCATTATTTTAAGAACAGATGCTGAGGGCGAGCGTATCCCCCTGACTATAGCTGATTTCAACCGTGAAAACGGCTCTGTTACTATCATTTTCCAGATAGTCGGCGCTACTACAGAAAAGCTCAACCACCTCAATGAAGGCGACTGCCTCCAGGACTTCGTTGGCCCTCTCGGCAGAGCTACTGAGACAGAGGGTCTCAAAAAGGTAGCTGTTGTCGGCGGCGGTGTCGGCTGCGCTATCGCTTACCCTGTTGCAAAGAAGCTCCACGAGCTCGGCGTTGAGGTACACTCTATAGTTGGTTTCAGAAGTAAAGACCTCGTTATCCTCGAAGACGAATTCAAGGCTTCAAGCTCTAAGTTCGTACTTATGAGCGACGACGGCACAGCAGGCGAGAAGGGTCTCGTTACAGATGCTCTCAAAAAGCTCATCGACAGCGGTGAGAAGTACGACAGAGTTATCACTATCGGTCCTCTCATCATGATGAAGTTCGTCTGCAAGCTCACCAAGGAGTACGATATCCCCACTGTTGCTTCCATGAACCCTATCATGATCGACGGTACAGGTATGTGCGGCGGCTGCCGTCTTACTGTCGGCGGTCAGACAAAGTTTGCCTGCGTTGACGGCCCTGAATTCGACGGTCATCTCATCGACTTCGACGAGGCTATGGCAAGAGGCGCTATGTATAAGCCTTTCGAGCGCCATGCCCACGAAGAAGCCTGCAATCTGTTCAAGGAGGTAAAGTAAGATGCCTAATATGTCACCTACAAGAAACGAGATGCCTGTACAGGCTCCCGACGTAAGAAACAAGAATTTCAGCGAGGTAGCTCTCGGATATACCGAGGAACAGGCTATCGACGAAGCTAAAAGATGTCTTGGCTGCAAGAACAAGCCATGTTCAACAGGCTGCCCTGTACAGATAGATATCCCTGCGTTCATCGCTCAGGTAGCTGAGGGAAATTTCGCAGAGGCTTACAAGATCATCACAAAGTCAAGCTCTCTCCCTGCTGTTTGCGGAAGAGTTTGCCCTCAGGAGACACAGTGCGAGAGCAAGTGCGTAAGAGGTATCAAGGGCGAGCCCGTTGCTATCGGTCGTCTTGAGCGCTTCGTTGCTGACTGGCACAACGCTCAGCCTGAGACAGCTCCCGAAGTACCTGCTAAGAACGGTCACAAGGCTGCTGTTATCGGTTCGGGTCCTTCAGGTCTTGCCTGCGCAGGCGACCTCGCTAAGAAGGGCTATGACGTTACTATATTCGAGGCTCTCCACGTTGCTGGCGGAGTTCTCTCCTACGGTATCCCCGAGTTCAGACTTCCTAAGTCCATCGTTCAGAAGGAGATCGGCGGTCTTAAAGCTCTCGGCGTAAAGGTAGAGACCAATACTGTCGTTGGTAAGACTGTTTCTGTTGACGAGCTCATGAAGGAAGAAGGCTTCGAGA
>CACZEJ010000003.1 GCA_902780115.1 Ruminococcus flavefaciens
ATCTTCCGGCCCTTGACATGACAGAGGAGAACCTTACGACAGGAGATCTCTATAAAACCCAGTACGTAATCTGGAGCAACTTCGGTCTTGAAAAGAAGGATGAAGATGTCTGCGCATATGAGATCACATCCCATCTGCTGAAGCGGTTTGGAATTTCAGCGGGGCTGCTGAACAAATATCATCAGAATTACGAAGGTTCGAAGAATTATCTGGATGGCCTGGAAGCCCTGTCTCATGATATTCTCTACGGCAAAAACTATATATACGGCGGCAAGAAACCGTTCGAACCGACGGAACTCAAGATGGGTATCAGGGATATCAAAATCGAAAACATCGTCAAAATCGGCGATAAGTATTATATAAAAGGACAGAACTTCACAGAGTACAGCAAGATTTCCCTCGACGGTGAAGTGCTGAAGACCGTATATCTGGGTCCGACCATCCTCGCTCTTAACGAAGAGGTCGATCCTGCAAGGGCATCAGAGATGAAGGTAAGCCAGGTGGAGAAGAACAAGGAAATCTTAAGTACGACCGAATAGGACTTAAGACAGAGAGGTTCGAAGATGAACAGGATCGTAAGAGTACCGCAAATAGAAACAGACAGACTGATACTCAGACGATTTGAATATTCCGACTGCGATGCAGTTTTCAGAAACTGGGCGAGCGATGAAAGTGTGCAGAAAATGTATTCCGAGCCTACATACTCCACAATGGAGGAGACAAAAGGACTTCTGGACAAGTATATCGGGAACTATTCCCGTGAGGATTATTACCGCTGGGCTGTAATTGAGAAGGACTGCGGCGAGTGCATCGGTCAGATAGCGTATTTCCTTGTGGACAGCAAGAACCATTTTGCGGAGATAGAGTACTGTATCGGTCAGGAGTTCCAGCGCAGGGGATATGCCACAGAAGCTGCAAAAGCTGTTATTGAATTCGGTTTTGACAAGATGAATCTGCACAAAGTTCAGATATGCTGCAAGACGATCAACGAGCCTTCAAGGAAAGTCATCGAGAAGTGCGGACTGACATATGAGGGCACTCTCAGGGACTACTTCTTCATGGACGGCGAGTACGTCGGCAGACATTTTTTCTCAATACTAAGAAGCGAATACGAAAACAGGAGATAATTTATGGCTGATATTGAAACACTTGAAAAGGTGCGCGAATTGTTCAGAAATGACCGTTTTGCGACTGAAATGGGAGCAGTTATCGACGAGATAGACGACCATTATGCAAAGGTGAGCCTTGTTCTCAACGAGCATCATAAGAATGCTGTCGGCGGAGTTATGGGAGGAGTATACTTCACTCTTGCGGATTTTGCCTTTGCAGTTGCTTCAAACTGGCAGCAGCAGGGCGTTGTGGGGCTCAACTGCGACGCTTCGTTCATAGGATTGCCGAAGACCGAGCGCATCATAGCGGAGGCTGAGCTTGTCAAGGACGGCAGGACGATATGCTGTTATGATGTAAAGATACATGACGAGCTTGGGAATACCATTGCAACTGTCCAGTGTCTTGGATTCAGAAAAGCATAATGAAAGCCGCTGTGAAAACAGCGGCTTTTTCATATTTTCTCGTCCTTTCGGGCGGCTTTTTTTTGTTTTTTGTGTTCGTACATCTTATCATCAGCTTGATTTATAATAGTATATAATGTATCGGATTTTTTTGCGATAGTGACGATACTGCCGATGCTTGCCGAGATGGAATAAGGCTTGTTTATGAGCTTGTTGACCTTTTCAAGCGAATCGCTGAAGCGTCTTTCGATGGTCTTGGCATCGTTTTCATCAGCGTTGGGGCTGAAGATAACGAATTCATCTCCGCCGAAACGTGCGCAAATGCCTTTAGTGCCGCAGCATTCCCTGATAACTCCTGCGAGTCGCTGGATAGCGTAATCGCCTTCATTATGGCCGTAATTGTCGTTGATATATTTCAGACCGTCCATATCAATGAAGCTGAGCATGATCTTTTTCTTGTGAGCGACGCATTCCTTGAACATATCGTCGGTGATATTCATGAAGCCGTTGCGGTTATAGATGCTGCACAGAGGGTCGATTACGTAAAGACGGTTGAGTTCGTCCATAGCCTTGTTGAGGTGGTAGAGCTTGCGGAAGTTTTCCACAGAGTTGCTCAGGTTCATGGTAAGGGTATGGCACAGCAGGCTTGATGTAGGGAAATCGCTGTTAGTGATTATGTAATAGCCGAGGCATCGGTCGCCGAAGTGCAGTGGCAGGAAATAGTTTATATCTCCGCCTTTGCCAAAGCCTTCGGGGTACATATCGCTGCTCGGGAAAAGTGAAACGCGCCTGCATTCGCCTTTTTCCCATATAAAAGGTGCAGTCATGTATTTTGAGTAGCCTGTCCCCGTGTAAACGTGGTGAGCGGCTGAGAAGGAATCCTGCCAGTCCTCGCTGAGACACAGGCAGAACTTATCAAGCTCAAGGTCGCTTACACACTGCCTCAGCACATTCTGCGCTGCGGAAGCTGTCTCGGCTTCTGCAAGACCTGCGGTGAGGCGGTTCAGGGCGTGGATATTGTTGTTTGTATTCTCGATCTGCCGGTAAGTACGTTTTTTGTACTCCCTGAGATCGTCGGCAGTTTCCTGCGAACAGCCGCAGCTTTCCGAGAAAACAGGCTCAGCATCGAGAACGATGCTTTTGGGCATATTGATGCCTTCCATAACGTCATAGAGTAGACTGCAAGCCTTGTAGCCTGCCTGTACCAGCGGACGTTTTATAGTTGTGAGAGCAGGGAAGGAGTTCCTTGCGTTGAATGTATTGTCGAAGCCGGTGACCATGACATCGTCAGGGACTTTGTAGCCCAGTTTTTCCAGCGAAGAGACAACCGTGAGAGCCATGCTGTCGTTTGCACATATGAAAGCATCGGGCATCGGCAGACCTGTTTCGGCGAACTGTTCTATAGCCTTTTTGCCGTCATAGCTTCGGAAATTGCCGTAAAAGACGCGCTCCTTCTCGACTTTCAGACCATTTTCTTCCATTGCGGCGCAGAATGCATCGTATCTTACGCGGGCTTCGGTGTTTGCGAGAGGACCCGTGATGCAGTTCAGCGTCCTTGCGCCATGGAACTGTATGATATGGTTGACGAGCTTCTTCATGACCGAGAAGTTGTCGATGCTTATATCGTAGAAATCGGGATTTTCCTTGCTTTCAAATACGACAGTAGGCTTGCCCGAGGCACTTATCCTGCTAACTATTTTAGCTCTCATGTCAGCGTCGCCGAAGGTATTGAGCATAAGTAGGATGCCGTCAAATTTGGCATAATCAATAAGATCGTAAATGCTGTATTCGCCGATGTCGAATTTTTTGCTGCTGACCATTCCGCCGAAAGCGGCAAAGCAGGAGATATTCAGCATCTTTTCGCGGGCGAAGCGATTTATGCCGCGCAAAATGTTGTACTGATATTCTTCGTCAAGAGCTGAAACGACAACAGCAACCTTTTTTATTTTGTCATAAGCCATATTATCCCCTCATAATAAATAGTTTAAAGACCTATCTATATTATAACACTTTTATGTGAAAAATAAAGAGTTTGAGAGAATTTTGTAGAAAGTCACATGAAATGCAGTTTTTGTTTGTGCAGACCGACAGAGAAAAATATATAATTATTAAAAGTACTACAACTCGTATTTAATCATTTGATTTGTACAGCCAATTATGCTCTAAATGTAAATAATCATGGTATTTCAAAGGAAATTTTTAGCACAATATGTTATATTCGCAGCAGGATAAACAGCTTCAAAACAGTAATATCTTGGAGCAAAAATACAATATGTAAACGCCGATATATAGCTAAAAACGCCTATTTGCAGCCGATTCGCATTAGAATGTATAAAAATGCGCAACGTATGAAGACAAATATGTACAAAAAGAGCAAAAAATGAGCAAGAGCTCAAATTGTTAGCAAATTTTGACTTGAATAGTTCACAGAAAAGTAATAAAATAAAAACAGAAGCTGAGGAAGAGGAGGGACACAGGAGCAGGATCGTGCTCCTGCGCTTTTCCTTAGTTGTTTAAGGAAATCATTATTATAACGTAATGAAAGTGAGGAATGATCTACATGAAAAAGAACATCTTTAAGAAGTTGGTCAGCGCAAGTGTTACAGCGCTTATGATCGCTTCAAGTGTTCCTGCGATCCCTGCTGTTCATGCTGCTGACTATCAGGATAGAGGCAGTATAGGCGGATTCGACTGGGAAGTCTGGAACCAGAACGGTCAGGGCAACTTCTCTTGGAAGCCTTCCGCAGGTTCTTTCACCTGCTCATGGAGCGGTATCGAGAATTTCCTTGCACGTATGGGAAAGAACTATGATAGTCAGAAGAAGAACTATAAGGCTTTAGGTGATATCGTTCTTAATTATGACGTTGAGTACACACCAAAGGGCAATTCTTATATGTGCATCTACGGCTGGACAAGAAAGCCTCTCGTAGAATATTACATCGTCGAAGGCTGGGGCGACTGGAGACCACCAGGAAATGAGGGTCAGAAGAAGGGCTCATGCACTCTCGACAACAAGACATATGACATCTATATGTCAACACGTTACAACAAGCCGTCTATTGAGGGTGACACGACCTTCAATCAGTACTGGAGTGTTCGTACAACAAGCGGTTCACAGAATAATGTTACAAACAATATGAAGGGCACAGTATCTGTATCCAAGCACTTCGACGCATGGTCAAAGGCTGGTCTTGATATGTCAGGTACACTTACTGAAGTATCCCTTAATATCGAAGGTTACAGATCAAACGGTTCTGCAAACGTAAAGAGCATCTCATTCGGTTCATCAGGCACTACAGATCCATCAACTCCTACACAGACAGTTGAGCCTGACAAGAACGGAGATTACTTCACAAGCACATTTGAGAGCGGTGAAGGAAGTTGGTCAGGAAGAGGCGGCGCAACAGTAGCTACAAATTCTTCCAACTACTATGACGGCAGCAAGTCTCTCTATGTTTCAGGCAGATCATCAGAGTGGAATGGCTGTGCAATACCTCTCGATTCAAGCACATTCGTTCCAGGTCAGACATACAGCTTCAGCACAGCAGTTCTCCAGAACACCGGAAAGACAGTTACAATGCAGATGTCTCTCCAGCAGGGCGACGGCAACGGCGCTTCTTACACAAAGATCGCTGACTGTGATGCTAAGAGCGGTGTATGGACAGATCTTTCAAATACAAAGTTCACTATCCCCGAAAACAGCGGTGATATGATACTTTACATCGAGACTCCACAGGATTCAGGCGACCTCTGCGACTTCTACATCGACGCAGTTCAGGTTTCCAAGTCAGGCAAGGCTTCACCTGTTACAACAGGCAAGGGCAAGGTTTCAGAAGAAACACCTGTAGTTATTGATGATCCTGTAACACCTACACCTGGTTCTTCTACAGGTCACCAGAATCTTAACTACACATACCAGAAGGGCGGCGATGGATTCAAGGATCACGCAGGTCCGTTATTCAGACTCGGTACTTCTGTAAGTGCAAACGAGATTGGAAATTCACAGGCTCAGCAGTTCATCAAGAAGAACTATAACTCACTTACCTGTGAGAATGAGATGAAGCCAAACGATATAGTTGCAGGTGTAAGCGGCGACAATGTTAATATCAGCCTCAGAACTGCGGATCCTATCCTCAAGTTCGCTGAGCAGAACGGAATCGGTGTTCGTGGTCATACCTTTGTATGGTACAGCCAGACTCCTGGCTCACTCTTCCAGGAGAACGGCAGAGACGTTTCTAAGGACAGAATGAACAAGCGTCTTGAGAGCATGATAAAGAATACATTCAGCGAACTCAAGAAGAATTATCCAAAGCTTCAGGTTCACTCATATGACGTATGTAACGAGCTCTTCGTCCAGGACGGCGGCTCAATGAGACCTTCATATGAATCAGGTTGGGCAAGAGTATACGGCGATGACAGCTTCGTTCTTAACGCATTCAAGTATGCAAGAACTTATGCTCCTTCAGAGACAAAGCTCTACCTCAACGACTTTAACGAGTACATTACAGCTAAGACCAATGACCTCTACAACATGGCTAAGAAGGTCATGGCAACAGGTGACTATATCGACGGTATCGGTATGCAGTCTCACCTTGATTCCAAGTATCCATCATCAAGTGAATATGAGACAGCACTCAAGAAGTTCGCAAGTCTCGGACTTGATGTTCAGGTAACAGAGCTTGATATCACAAACAGCACAGGTACAAACAATAAGCTTTATCCACAGATATTCCAGGTTCTTGCTGACAATGCTAAGAACATCTCATGCGTAACTCTTTGGGGTACAACTGATGAGAGAAGCTGGAGATACCGTGAGAACGGTGGTTCACCACTTCCATTCAGCAACTATCAGCCAAAGGCATTCTACAGCGACATTATCAATGTTCTTGATAAGGCAGCTGCTAAGTATGAGCAGGAAGTTACTACAACAACAACTGCAAAGCCTGTAATAACAACTACAACAGCTCCTATCCAGGTTCAGGATCCAAAGGAAGCATTTGCAGCTAAGGTTACTAAGTGGGGCGATGCAAACAACGACGGCAGCGTTGATATGGGCGACGTAGTTCTTATCATGCAGTCACTTGCAAACCCTGATAAGTATAAGGTTACTGGTGCAGGCGCATATAACGCAGACGTAAGCGAAGCAGGCGGCGGTATCACAAATACCGATGCTCTTACAATTCAGAAGTATCTCTTAGGTTTGATCTCTAAGCTTCCTGAGAGCTGGTCTGCTAACCTCAAGGTAGTTACAACAACTACAACTACTAAGAAGACTACAACAACAACTAAGGTTGTAACAACAACTACAAATAAGCCTTCAGTTCCAAGCGGACAGACATTCAAAGTTGGTAATGGTCAGAACAGATTTGCTGAAGATGACGTTAACGGCTACAGCTATGAGATCTGGCTCGATAGAACAGGCGGAAGCGGTTCTATGACACTTGGCGACGGCGGTACATTCAGCACCGAGTGGAGTGCACAGGTTTCATCCGGTAACTTCCTTGCTCGTCGCGGTAAAAACTATGACCGTACAAAGAAGGCTACAGACTGCGGTAAGATCGTAATGGATTACGCAGCAGACTATTCAGCAAGCTCACAGGGTAACTCACGTCTTTGCGTATATGGTTGGATGACAGATCCGCTCGTTGAGTACTACATCATCGAGGACTGGGTAAACTGGTGTCCTAAGCCAAACGGCGCAAGCAAGACAGTTACAATCGACGGTGCTGAGTACGAGATATTCCAGCTCGATCACTACGGCCCAACAATCCTTGACAATGAGTCACGTAGCTTTAAGCAGTACTTCAGCGTTCGTAAGTCTAAGAGAACATCAGGTACTATCACAGTATCCGATCACTTCAAGGCTTGGAAGGATGCTGGCTGGAACATCGGTAACCTCACAGAAGTTGCTCTCAACGTAGAAGGTTGGGAGAGCAGCGGTAAGGCTGTTGTAACTAAGCTTAATATCAGCAGCGATGGAAGCAGCACAACCACAAACGATACTCCAAACAACAACGATCAGCCAAAGGTTGATACAACAAAGAAGCTCTGCGCAATCTCATTCGATGACGGAGCAAGCGCAACAAACAGACAGTCACCCGCTTATAGGATAATGGACGCTCTCATCAAGAACAACATGACAGCTACATTCTTCTATGTAAGCGACTGGATAAATACAACAGAACAGGTCAAGTTCGCATACGAAAACGGCATGGAAGTTGCTAACCACACAAAGGATCATACTCAGAGCGGTCTCAGCAAGCTCGGTTCTTCACAGATCAGAAGTGAGTGGGAGCAGTGTAACAGCAGGCTCAAGCAGATCATTGGCACAGAGCCTTCACACCTTATGAGACTTCCTTACCTCGACGGCGGCGGACAGGTTCAGTCTGCACTTTACGACGTTCCGCTTATCTCATGCGCTATAGACACAAAGGACTGGGATCATGCATCAAAGGATCAGATCGTAAACACGATAAAGCAGGCTGCTCAGAACGGTTCACTTGAGGGTGCTATCGTACTCTGCCACGAGAATTACGAAACAACAGCAGCAGCTATGGAAGAAGTACTCCCATGGCTCGCACAGAATGGTTACCAGAACGTAAACATTTCTGATATGGCTAAGGCTCATGGCAAAACTCTCGCAGGTGGTCAGATCCACACACGCGCATAATTTAGCGTAAAAACACACAACAGTGCCGATCATCGGATCGGTGATCGGCACACATAGTTAAGATTTCTCCAAATTTTAATATCCCCTGAAAGGCAGTCGGTGTGAATCGGCTGTCTTTTCATTTTTTCTGAAAAGTGTTATAATTATGTGACTATATCCGAAAAGCGGACGTGTTATTAGTGAAAGGAGCTGATGAAACAATGCTTACAGGCGACTGCGCTCGCGAGGCGGTCGAAAACTACGGCGATATGCTGTATAGAATATGTCTTGTCATGTTAAAGAACTCTGCCGATGCCGAAGACGCTGTACAGGAGACATTTATTACATATATACAGAAGTCTCCCGAGTTTGAGAGCGATGGTCATAAAAAAGCTTGGCTCATTACAGTAGCAACTAATAAATGCCGCGATATGCTGCGATACCGAACTCGTCACCAGACCGAGAGTGAGGAAGCAATGTATAACTATGCTGTTGAAAAATCGGACAGCGGCATTATCGAAGCGCTTATGGAGCTTCCCGATAAATACAGGATAGTTCTTATGCTTCACTATGTTGAGGAATACAAGGTGCATGAGATATCAAAGCTGATTGATTCAAGTATTTCGGCAGTTAAAATGCGCTTGTCAAGGGGCAGAAAGCTGCTTGAGGAGAAGTACAGAAAGGAGTATATGTAACATGAGTAATAAACTTAAAGAAGAAATGGAGAAAATTACTATGTCAGATAAAACAAAAGAAAGTATAATTGCCGCTTGCGAAGAAGCTGCAAGAAATAGATCTATAGCCAGAAACGATAATAATGAGTATGCAGATCATGTTTACGGTGTTGAAAAGGTAAAGCCGAGAAATCGCATCATGCGCAGCATCAGTGCAGTTGCAGCCTGTGCGCTGATCGCAGGCGGTATCGGAACAACAGGTGTGCTTCTCCATAAGAACGGAGCTGCACCGACCGCAGAGGTGCCGACTACTGTAGCTGAGAACGAACCTGTGGAAGCTGTAAGTCCGTTCGGAGATTTCAGCACATTGGATTTCAGCATAGATACAGGCGACGGTGTAAAAAACAAATATGACGATGAGACACAGGGAAAGCTTGCTGAGTTCCTTAATGATTTTGACTGGGGCGAAGAAGCATCTTCGGAAGAGCTTGAGATTTTGCCGGATGACAGTAAAGACTATTCAGGATTGAAGAAATATGTCATTTCATGGAAAGAAGATGATATGATATATACGCTCGGAATCGCTGAGATCGGATATGCTGCGTTCAATTCAACGCGCCTTACCGACAATGGCGGTGAGCTTGTTGAGTCAAGTGCCCGTAAGATTGATTTTGAAGCCTTTGACAAAGGTATGCAGGAAATATTGCCGTCTGAAACATATGATGAGTATAAATTAACTGATATTGATATACCTGAGGATTCTCCATTCGCAGATATACTTACAGATGAATATATGGCATCACCTTTTGCTCCGGGAGAATGGGAAATAACACGGGAGCAGAGAAAGAAGACTGCCGAGCTTTTCTTCTCCAAGACGTGGGTCGAGATCGAGGATACAGGTGAGTTCGGTGATTTCACATATGCGCCTGACGGAAAATTCTTTGTTGCCACAAGCTATATAGATGTAACTTATTATCAGCTTTCGGCAAACTATGACGATCATGTTTGCCTTAACAAAATAGTGTATGACGACGAAGGAAATCTGATAGAGAGCGAAAAGAAGGTCTATACCTGCAATGATGTTGATTTTGGTGATAAGCTTGCCGAGATATTTGATGATCCTGCTGATATTGATGAAAGCAAGGATTATGATTCTGAAGAACAGAAGAAGGCAGAGCATGACCGTATGGTTGAGCTTGTGAACAGGTATGACGGTGGACTGATCGTCTGGTGTGAAGACGGTGGCTGGAACAAACGTGATCTTGACCAGAGCCAGTTTGAAGCAATCAAAACTTATTTCAATGAGCATGAGTTTGATGAAGGAGTTCCTAACACATTTGGAACGCTCGAACGCAGAAAGTGGAATTCAGAGTTCGGAACTTCACAGATACAGTTATTTGATAATGCTTCGGGGGATAATGTACTTATTTACGTGTCAAAGGACAGCAGTCTGATCGCTATTGCCAGATTTGATGAAAGTATTTGTAATTTCAATGTAAACATATACAAAGCCGAAGGTCTTGAAGCATTACAGTTCATACGCGATTTTGACGAATAAACAAAAACCGCACATCATTTGATGTGCGGTGATTTTTTACCTGAGAGCATAAAGCTTTTTAAAATCTGTAGGTGTACAGTGCTTTATATCCTTGAAAATTCTGTTGAAGGTAGTAAGGCTCTTGAAGCCTGAACGCATGGCCACTTCCGTAATAGGAATACTTGGGTCGAGCAGGAGAAGCTCGGCAGCCTTTGTGCGGCGGGCGTTTATGTACTGCAAGTAGGACATTGAGTTGTACTGCTTGAATATACGGGAGAAATGATATTTACTGTAGCCTGCAACGTCAGCGAGCTGTTCGAGGGTTATATCGTACATATAGTTGCTGTCGATATACTTCAGGACAGTTCCGAACTTTTCGCTGTACTCGTCGATCTTTTCGTCGTCGCAGTCCATGACGATCTTCTGCTGTTCGAGCTGATACTCGCGCAGAGCCATGAACAGTTCTATGACCTTCATGTATATTTTAACATCGGCAAGCTCTGATTTTGAAGTATAGAGCGAGAGTATATCCAGCATAGTCTTTTTAGCGAGAACGTGGAGCTCCTTATCCATATCCTGATTTATGAGGATAGGCGCGTTGAGAGAACGCATGACAGGTTCGAGAGCTGAGATCTCGCCGAGAATACTGTTATCGCACTGGAAGATTATACGTCTTCCGGGGATAGCGGGCATACTGTGCAGTTCACCCGGGGGAACTATCAGAACATCGTTCTCGGGTACCTGATAGTCTTTGCCGTTAACTGTTACTGTATATTCATTTTTTAGCGGCATAATAAATTCGACAGCATTATGCCAGTGGACAGGATATTCCTCTGTCTGGACGTTGTCGTATAGCATTGCATATTTCTTGGTATCATATTCGACTGTTTCAAAGTCACCTGAAAGATGCTTTATCATTTTTATACCCCCTCTCTCTGAAACTCCTACAGCAGAGGCTGTGACCAAATATTGCTATTATAAGTCGTTTGCAAATCTGTGATACTAATATCATTATAACCTATATGCCGCATCTTGTAAATGCTTTTTGTATAACTTTGTGAAAACTATACAAATAGACCAACCATTTTTTGCGCAATATGGTAGTCGGGGGTAATGGTAAAATTTGTACCAAAATACTGCAAAAATAACACTAATTTTACAATTTGCAAAAAATTCCCCTGATGACCGCATATCATCAGGGGAAAGATTTTTATGTTATTGTAACTGCGGATATCGGTCAGACTTATTCGTCGTAACCGCCGTATGGATCTTCCGTATAGGAAGTTGTGTCTGTATTCTTCTCCTGAGCTGTCGGAGCAGCTGCGTCGGTTGCTCTTGGAGCAGCGACCTTGCCGCCGAGGAAGCCAGCCAGTAAAGCTCTGATGTCCACACCTGTAGCCTCTGTAAGACCGTCGGTGATCTTTGTTGTTGAACCGATGATGTCTCCAACGAGCTTGCTTGAATTGCCATCGCCGTACATTGTGATCTTGTCAACCTGTGAAAGCGGGATAGCAGCGTTCTTAACGACTTCCGGGAGAGCCTTGAAGTACATTTCGAGTACAGCAGCTTCGCCGTACTTCTTCATAGCCTCAGCCTTAGCGTTGATACCTTCAGCCTCAGCAAGACCCTTAGCGCGGATAGCGTCAGCCTCAGCCTTACCTACAGCAGCGATACCTTCAGCTTCCTGCATCTTAGCGAACTTCTGAGCTTCAGCCTCAGCCTTCTGAGCCTCAGCCTCCTGCTCACGCTGGAAACGGTCAGCTTCAGCTTCTTTTTTGAGCTGATAGAGTTTTGCATCGGCTTCCTGCTGAGCCTTGTAGCGGTCAGCTTCAGCCTTTTTCTTGATCTGAGCGTCGAGAGCCTTTTCAGTAACCTCAGCCTCACGAGTCTTGAGCTCTACGTCCTTTTCGGAAGCAGCGATGTTAGCGTTAGCCTTAGAGACCTCGATGGATTTACGCTGTTCCTCGCGCTGGATCTCGTAAGCAGCATCTGCGATAGCGAGCTGAGTATCAGCTTCCTTCTTGAGTTCTGCCTGACGGATAGCGAGTTCGTTATTTTTCTGAGCGATCTCTGTTTCAGCGAGTACCTTAGCGTCGTTAGCTTCTTTCTTAGCCTGAGCCTTAGCGATCTCGATCTCCTTTTCGGACTCAGCGCGAGCGATAGCAGCTTTCTTCTGGATCTTTGTGGTGTTGTCGATACCGAGATTCTCGATAAGGTTCTGGTCGTCAGTAAAGTTCTGAACGTTGAATGAAACAATTTCAAGACCCATTCTGTTGAGGTCAGGTGCAGCATTCTCCTGAACCTTCTCAGCGAATGCCTTACGGTCGTTCACCATAGCCTCAAGGGACATCTGTCCAACGATCTCACGCATATTACCTTCAAGAACTTCTCTTGCAACCTTAGCAACATAAGCTGTTTCCTTGTTAAGGAAGTTTTCAGCGCCGAGCTTGATGAGCTGCGGATCACTGCTGACCTTAACGTTTACGTTAGCGTCAACATTGATGTTGATGTAGTCTGCTGTAGGAACAGCGCTTGAAGTTTTAACGTCAACAGCGATGAGTTGTAATTTAAGTTTATCGACACGCTCGAAGAACGGGATACGGATACTTGCCTTACCGATGATGATCTTTTTTCTAAGACCTGAAATGATGTAAGCGGTATCCGGTGGTGCTTTGATATAGCCTGTGAATACGATTATCAAAAATAATATTATTCCAATAGCAGCAGGAATAACTACGCCCCAGTTGATGTTGTCCATATAAACCCTCCATAATATAGCGAATATTGTGCTTATGCGGAGCACTTGTTTTACAGCAGTCGACTTATCTCGACTGCATGATGTTATTATATATTATTTTTATTGGTTTGTCAATATCCTACAATTGATTACGGAAAGTATACTAATAAACTTGCGTTTATGCATAATGCACAGAAGGAATTGTTTTAAAAATAAGTTCATATGAACCTATTGTACAGTTTGAAGAACTTAAGTACCGATAAAAGCACTGTTTTTATCCTCTTCGGCAAATTATTACAGTTTGGTTACAGTTTTCCATATCTGTTGACTTTGTTTCTGAACATGATATAATAGTCCCATATTCTACGAAAGGACGGTGAACACCATGACCATAAACAACATATTTTTCCAGATGCCAAAAAACAATACTATTTCAAGAAAGCATGGAGTTTGCCCGAACTGTTCAGCCATGTGCTGAGCTTTTGCGCATACAGAGCATTATGCACTCCTGCGGGAGTGCTTTTTTTATGCGTTCGGGCAGGCTCGGAAAGGATAATTTATGATCGGATTGAACGGAAAATACAACTCGGCAAAGGTCTTTACCGATGTCATTGAGCAGGACGCGATCGCACAGATCATAGCGTTCTGCAATCAGCCTGTGAGCGCAGGGGAGCAGATACGCATCATGCCCGATGTTCACGCAGGAGCAGGCTGTACCATTGGTACTACCATGACTATTACGGACAAGGTTATACCCAATCTTGTGGGAGTTGATATCGGCTGCGGAATGGAGACTGTAAGGCTGAAGGAGAAGCACATCGAGCTCCAGAAGCTGGACAAGCTCATCTACGAGAAGATACCTTCGGGATTCTCAATACGCGAAAAGCCGCACCGCTATAATGAAAAGATAGACCTTGATGAGCTTTACTGCATAAAGCACATAGACCCACTCAGAGCCGAAAAAAGTATCGGAACTCTCGGCGGCGGAAATCACTTCATCGAAGCTGATAAGGGCGAGGACGGAAGCATATACATCGTGATCCACTCGGGCTCCCGTCATCTCGGAGTTGAGGTCGCTAAGTACTATCAGAACGAAGCGTACAGAAGGCTCAACAAGAGCTCGGACAAGGAAATGAACGAGCTTATCGCGCGGCTGAAAGCAGAGGGAAAGCAGAAGCAGATACAGTCAGAGCTGAAAAAGGTTGAAAACACCAAGACCACAGATGTCCCGAAGCACCTTGCATACTGCGAGGGCGAGCTGTTTGAGCAGTATATCCATGATATGAAGATAGTTCAGGAGTTCGCCATGCTCAACCGTCAGGCGATGATGGACGAGATAATCAAGGGTATGCACGTTCATGTTGCGGAGCAGTTCACGACTGTCCACAACTATATCGACACCGATACCATGATACTCCGCAAGGGAGCTGTATCGGCTCAGGCGGGGGAGAAGCTCCTCATACCAATAAATATGCGTGACGGAAGTCTCATATGCACAGGCAAGGGAAATCCTGACTGGAACTGCTCTGCACCACACGGAGCAGGCAGACTTATGTCGCGTTCGCAGGCTAAACAGAGCTTCACAGTGTCGGAGTTCAAAAAGCAGATGGACGGAATATACACAACGTCGGTCAATGCGCAGACACTGGACGAGTGTCCTATGGCGTACAAGTCAATGGAGGACATCGTGGACAATATCGGTGATACAGTTGAGATAAACGAGGTCATCAAGCCGATATATAACTTCAAGGCAGGAGAGGAATAACAGTCGTTAGCCATTAGATCAAAGCCGTTAGGCTATTGTAGAGGCGAGTGGATCTCGTTCGCAAATACAAATATTGATAATAATACGGGCGCTGGGAAAGCGCACCTACAGCAAAAGATTTAGTAAATGGAAATATATACAATTACGAGCAGTCACGAAAAGTGGCTGACTGTTGCGGCTTTTGCCGAAAAATGCTCGTGGAGGGCAGGAAAGTACCTCGCGGAGCTTATGCGCGGCAATGCTTTCAAGGAATGGGAGCGTGTGTTTGCTGCCTTTGAGAATGGAGCGCCTGTGGGGTTCTGCACTCTCACGGAAAAGGACGAGCTTGCCTCGAAGTATCCGTATTCGCCGCTGATAGGCTTCGTGTTTGTTGAAGAAGCTCACAGAGGACAGCGGATATCGGGCAGAATGATAGGAAAAGCTCTTGAATACGCAAAAGGGCTCGGATATGACAAGGTATATATCATGAGCGGCGAACGCGGACTGTACGAGAAGTACGGCTTCAGCTGTATGGGCAGCTTTGAGACTGTATACGGCGATTCGGAGCAGCTGTTCGTGATATCATTATAATGGAGGTAATATGGATAAATTTGTTTCATATGACAAGATGAGCAAAAAGGAGAAAAAGAAGATAGACTCTGCAAAGCGCGGGAGCTGGAATGGCGTTGATCCTGCCACAAAAGTGGTGGATACGGACAAAAGACGCTATAGGCGTAAGCCCAAGCACCCCGAAAACTTTGATGAATGATCGTCACAATGCACAGTCTCAGGGCTGTGCATTTGTTTATTATGCTCGGTATTTGCTGCGTTGACATTGCTTGCTAAACAGGCTATAATTTTAGTAAGAACAGAAAACGCATTTAGCGGCATAAGGGGAGGTTTGTATGAAGTTTATACATTTGTCCGATCTTCACCTCGGCAAGAGGCTGAACGAGTACTCGCTCATCGAAGATCAGGAGTTCATACTCCGTGAGATATACAGTATCATAAGTGAGGAAGAACCTGATCTCGTGGTGATAGCGGGAGATATCTACGATAAGGCAGTTCCGTCCGCGGAGGCAGTTCATCTTTTCGACAGGTTCCTCACGCATATATCCGAGCGCACAGGTCAGGTCTTTGTTATCAGCGGCAATCATGATTCTGCTGAGCGTATAGCTTTCGGCAGTCATATAATGGACAAGAGCGGTATACATATGTCTCCTGTTTTTGACGGCATCATAGAACCTGTTGTTCTGAACGACGAGTACGGAGAGTTCTGCGTTTATATGCTGCCGTTTATAAAGCCTGTTACGGTAAGGAGATTTTTTGCGGACAAGACCGTGGAGTCCTATACCGACGCTGTAAATGCAGCTATAGACGCTATGAACGTTGACTATTCAAAGAGGAACATTATAATAGCGCATCAGTTCGTCACGGGAGCTCTCAAATGCGACTCCGAAGAGATATCGGTAGGCGGTATGGACAATGTGGACAGCTCTGCGTTTGACGGCTTTGACTATGTGGCTCTGGGACATATCCACTCACCGCAGAACGTGGGCAGCGAGCGTATACGTTACTGCGGAACACCGCTGAAGTATTCCTTCTCCGAGGAGAAGCAGCAGAAATCGGTAACAGTTGTGGAGATTCGTGAAAAGGGCTGGCTGAATGTCCGTGAAGTCCCCGTATCACCGAAGCGTGATATGCGGAAGATACGCGGAAGCTTTGAGTATGTATGCTCAAAGGAGTGCAGCGGTACGGGAGATGTGAACGACTATCTCCATGTGGTGCTGACCGATGAGGAGGAGATACCTGAGGTGCTCGGAAAGCTCCGCAGCGTTTACCCCAATATCATGAGCATAGAGTACGATAATCAGCGCACAAGGAGCGACCATGGCAGCCTTGGCGCGGCGGAAGCTGAGAAAAAGCTTCCCATAGAGCTTTTTGAGGAGTTCTACAGATTCAGCAACGGCGGTGATATGAGTGAAAAACAGCATGAGCTCATACAGTCGCTGATAGAAAAGATATGGGAGGACGGAGAATGAGACCTGTAAGACTTGAAATATCGGGATTTGGTCCGTATTCTGGAAGGACCGTCCTTGATCTTGAAAAATTCGGCGAAAGCGGACTTTACCTCATTACTGGAGATACGGGAGCAGGAAAGACCACCATTTTTGATGCCATAACCTATGCACTTTACGGCAGTGCCAGCGGAAACAACCGCGACGATGACAGTATGCTGCGTTCAAAATATTCTTCCCTTGACACTCCGACCTATGTGGAGCTGGTCTTTGATTACGCAGGAAAAAGGTACAAGGTCAGCCGAAATCCCGAGTATACCCGAAGAGCCAAGCGAGGCGACGGCTATGCACAGCAGCCTGCATCGGCGGTGTTCACTTATCCCGACGGCAGGGCAGTTTCGGGAAAACGTGATGTTGAGGCAGCTGTTGATGAGGTCATAGGACTCAGCGAAAAGCAGTTCAAGCAGATAGCTATGATAGCGCAGGGCGATTTCATGAAGCTAATAACTGAGGATACCGCACAGCGCCGCGAGATACTGCGGCATATATTCAGAACGAAGAATTACCAGACTTTGCAGGAGGAGCTCAAGCAGCAGAGCAGCGCCCTGAAAGGGGAGTGCGAGGAGCACCGCATAAGTCTCAGGCAGTATATCAGCGGCATATCCTGTGCAGATGACGATGAATACGCTCCCGACGTGGAGAAGCTGAAAAGTGAGCTGATGCCCCTTGAATACATCACCGACCTGATAGAAAAGCTCATTTGCCGCGACAGGGCAAAGGCTGAGGTTTTTGACCGTGAGAGCGGAGAGCTTGACGAAAAGCTCGGCGAGGTGAGCGGCAGGATATCCAAAGCTCAGGAGAAAGCAGCTGTCTCGGCGGAGCACGATAAGACTTCACAGCAGCTTATTGAGCTCCAGCATCGTCAGAAGCTGATGTCGGAGGAGCTTGAAAAGGTAAAGGCGCGGCAGCCCGAGCTGGAAGAGTATCAGGCTGAGTATGCGAGGATAAATGCCGAAATGCCCGAATACGACAAGATGAACGAGCTTGCACATCAGCTTGAAAATGCTGAAAAAAGCCTGTCGGATACGGTAAAAAGGCTTGACGGCACAAAGAATGAGATATCCGAAGGCGAGAAGGCTCTGGCAGAGCTCAGAGAGGAGCATTCGGGACTTGAAGATACAGGCAGGAATACTGCCGTTTTGCAGGCGGAGTACGATGAGCACAGCAGGCATATCACGGAACTGGACAAGCTCTCCGACACTGTGAAAGATTACGAGGACAGCGCGGAGACTGTGAAAAAGATCGCAGCACAGCTGAAAGAGCAGAATTTCGAGCATGATAATCTTCTCGAGACGAGCAAAAGTCTTGAAAAGGAACTGGCAGCTCTGAAAAAGCGCTGCACTGAGCTTGAAAACTGCGGAGAGATAAAGGAAAAGCTCCTGCGCAGTCAGGAAAATCTCAATAAGCGATGTGGTGAGCTTACAAAGCTCTCGGAGAATATCGAGGACTGGCAGGAGCGCAGGAACGATCACAAAAGAGCGCTGGAGCTCTACAGCAAGTCGGCTGAGAATATGAGAGGGCTCAGTCGCAGGTACGACGATAGCTATCAGGCATTTCTCGACGATCAGGCAGGTATACTTGCATCAAGGCTGAAGGAGGGGGAGCCCTGTCCTGTATGCGGTTCGTCGGAGCACCCCATGCCTGCTGAAATGAGCGGTAATGCTCCTTCGGAGGCAGAGCTCGAAGCTCTCAGGAAAAAGCTCGATGAAGCGCGTAAGGAAGCCGAGAAACGCAGTGCGGAGGCTTCTGCGCTGAAAGGAAAAGCGGACGAGTGCGAGAAAAAGCTGAGCAGCAGTATCAGCGAGCTTTTGGGCTGCGGAGTTGACGAGAGCGTTCAGCGCTGCGAACATGAGCTGAAAAACTGCGGCGATGAGCTCGATGAGCTTGAGAAAAAGCTTACGGAAGCCGAGGAGCTCATAGCGGAGCGTGAGAGATCAAAGCATGAGGCAGCTTCAAAGGAAAAGCAGTCGGAAGGGATACTTATCGCGCTGTCGGATATTGACAAGACACGGGCAGAGCTCAGGGGAGAGTATGACAGAGCCGACGGAAGAGCAAATCAGCTTAAGATCGAAGCGGCGAAAAAAGCTGCGGAAATGATAGGCGAGTGTCCATTTGAGAATATACGCAGCAGGATAGTTTCGGAAAAAATGCGGTATAAAGCCCTTATAGCCGATAATATGGCTAAGCTTGCGGCTGAGGAGAAAAAGGCTGAGCGCAGGGCTGAGCTGGAAAAACTCATACCCGAGACCGAAAACAGGAACAAGAGCCTGAACGCTGCGGCAGCGGAGCTTGCGGCAGAAAAAGCGGCTCATGAGGTGAGCATAAAAGAAACAGGGAAACAGCTTGGAGAGCTGCGGGAGAAAATGAGCTTTCCGAGCCGTGATGAGGCATATCTTCATGCAGCAGCTATGCAGATGAAGTGTTCGGAGATAACAGCGGCTCGTGAAAAGTCTGAAAAAGCGGTCAGTGATATTGACAAGCAGTGCGCTCTCACAGCAGGAAAGCTTAAACAGCTGACGCAGAGCCTTGAAAAGTTCGGAGACATAGACATTGACAAGGAAACTGCCGAAAAGACGCGGCTGACTGCCGAAAAAACGAAGCTGACCGAGGCGCTGAGAAAGCTTCATACAAATATAACGGTGAATGATACGGCACTTCGCAATATCAAGGATGGCTCGGCGGAGCTTTCAGAGCTGGAGGAGCGCTATAAATGGGTGAAAAAGCTTGCGGATACTGCCAACGGAAAGCTTTCCGACCAGAGCAAATTCATGCTTGAGACCTATATCCAGACCTCATATTTTGACAGGATAATCGCCCGTGCCAATGAGCGCCTGAAGGTCATGTCCGATGGACAGTACACTCTCGAAAGGCGCAAGGAATACGACGATAAGCGCACACAGGTGGGACTTGACCTTGATGTCATAGATCATTACAACGGCTCGAAAAGAAGCGTCAAGACCCTTTCGGGCGGAGAGTCGTTCAAGGCATCTCTGTCGCTGGCACTGGGACTTTCGGACGAGATACAGTACTCGGCAGGCGGTATACAGCTTGATACGATGTTTGTAGATGAGGGCTTCGGCTCTCTTGACGAGAATTCCATTGAACAGGCGATAAGAGCACTTGCAGGGCTTTCTGAGGGCAGGAGACTTGTGGGGATCATATCCCATGTTCAGTCACTTAAACAGCGGATCGACAAACAGATAATCGTTAAAAAAGACAAAGACGGCGGAAGCCGTGCAGATCTGATATCATGAAATTCTGCTTTGTGCATTTTGTATAAACATAAGCAGTACATCAAGCGTAGAATCCGCAGTTGCAAGATTATATGATTATATTATCTTGTGATTATTTACAAAAATTAGAATGTAACAGTTCTGTTTGTTGATTTTTCACGTCTGAAATGCTATAATTATATTGTTCATTAATTTTTTTTAAGTGTCGAAATAAGATATATTCCGATGGAGTGATAACAAAATGAAAATGACAAAATGTCCCGAAAGGCATTTCTATGATGCTGATAAATATGAGACCTGTCCTATCTGTGCTGAAAAACTTAATGCGGGCAAAGAGCAAGGCAAAGCTCCGCGTAAAGTTGTGAAAGTAAAGGTAAGAGCGGTCAAGGCTCATAGCGAGGCTGAAAAAGCGGTAAAGCCTTCTGAGCAGAAACCTGTTGAGAAAAAGCCCGAGCCCAAGGTCGAGCAGAAGCCTGCCGAGAAGAAGCCCGAGCCGAAGGTCGAGCAGAAGCCCGTCGAGAAGAAGCCCGAGCCCAAGATCGAGCAGAAGCCTGTCGAAAAGAAGCCCGAGCCCAAGGTCGAGCAGAAACCTGTCGAAAAGAAGCCCGAGCCCAAGGTCGAGCAGAAGCCTGCCGAAAAGAAGCCCGAGCCGAAGGTCGAGCAGAAACCTGCCGAGAAGAAGCCCGAGCTCAAGGTCGAGCAGAAGCCTGCCGAAAAGAAGCTTGATAACAGAAAAAAAGAAGTCCGCACCGATGACGGAGATGAGATCGCCAAGGAGATAATGGACGCTATTCCGGAATCTCAGAAAGAAAAGTTCAAGGCTCCGAGCAAGGAGGACTTTTTCAAGAGCAAGAAGCGTATAGATACTTCGCCTGAACCTGTAAAGCTTGATAAGTATCATGACAAATTCAAACGTGATGCTCACAAGAAAAATGAGAAGGTCGAGGAGAAAAAGCCCGAAGCAGCTCCAAAGGCTGAAAAGGTCGAGGAAAAGAAGGCTGAGACAGCTTCAAAGCCTGAAAAGGTCGAGGAGAAGAAGTCCGAAACAACTCCAAAGGCTGAAAAGGTCGAGGAAAAGAAGGCTGAAACAGCTCCAAAGACTGAGAAGGTCGAGGAGAAGAAGCCCGAAGCAGCTCCAAAGGCTGAGAAGGTCGAAGAAAAGAAGCCCGAAACAGCTCCAAAGGCTGAAAAGGTCGAGGAAAAGAAGCCAGAGACAGCTCCAAAGCCTGAAAAGGTCGAGGAAGATGATCTCGAAAAAGCTTCCGAGGCTGAAAAAGCCAATACCGAGGATTACACCTACCTCATGAATGATGAGGATATCGAGATAGATGACGAAAACAACATGGCTATCGACAAAAACGGTGTTCTTGTTAAATATATCGGAACTACCGAGTCTATCGTCATACCTGATAAAGTCAAGGTGATCGGAAAGTATGCTTTCCGCGGAAACCAGACTGTAAAGCGCATCGTTATGTCTGACAGTGTGCACGTTATCGACGAGTTTGCGTTCTGTCACTGCTTCTATCTTGAAGAGGTCGTCTTCTCGAAGAATCTTGAAGTTATAGGCGAGAATGCATTCCTGAAGTGTCTGCGCCTGAAAGAGATCAATCTGCCTGAGTCTCTCAGAAGAGTGGGCAAGGGCGCGTTCGGACGCTGCAACAGTATTGTCAGTGTTGTATTGCCAGCTTATCTCCAGAAAATAAGCGATCTCATGTTCTTCTCCTGTAAGAAGCTGAGGAGGATCGTTATCTCGGGTTCGGTGGAGTCTATTGGATTCCAGGCGTTTTCCGAGTGCTACAGCCTTAAAAAGGTCGTTATCTCAAATTCTGTGGTAAGCATCGGAGAAAGTGCGTTCTCATGGTGCAGGTCGCTTACTTCCATAGATATACCGAATACCGTAAAGTCCATAGGCACATGGGCGTTTTACGGCTGCCAGAATCTTATGGATCTCAAAATAAGTATGTACACAAAGGATATCAAGGAGGACGCTTTCAGCGGCTGCGAGAGTCTTTACAATATCAATATCAGCGAGTTCGAGAATAAGGACATCTCTCTTGATAAGATAAGAAAGGGTCATAAGCAGACCATAAGGATACTCAAACAGATAAACCGCAAAAAGGCTGAACGCTATGCCAAGGAGCACGGTTTCAGTACATTATTCATATAACAATAAAAATGGTACGCAAAAAGCGTACCATTTTTACTTATATTTATGAGAGGGAGGAAGAATCATTATTATAAGCGGTATCGGTCAGCCGCTTGTTTTTGTTTCCATGGTTATAATATACACTCTTTTTTTGTGAAACAGCGTATTATCATGTGAAATAGATCGGAAAGCTTTGTGTGAAGATCATACATAATGTGAAATAAGAGAATACTTGTTTGAAAAAAGCGTGAAAATTGTGAATTTTTTTCTTGTTTCAGCCTTGACAATCTGAAATAAAAGTGATATAATACATACAATTAAATGCAACGACAGAGAGAAGTAGCGCAGAAATTCGTTTTCAGAGAGTGCGGGTATGGTGTGAGCCGCATATCAGAGTCTGTGTGAATAACACTCCCGAGCAGCAAACCGAAAGGGCGCCGAATTTAGTGGGCTTGCCGATAATGGGGCGGTTCATATTGATGTATTCAGTACTTTGAGTAGGGGCGACGTATTCCGCACGTTACAGCGGCTCAAAAGTGATCGCTTTTGCGGTAATTCAGGTGGCACCACGGGTATTATGCCCCGTCCTGTAGTTTCAGGACGGGGCTTTTTGTATTCCTGCTCGTCCTGTGCACATATCTATATAATGAAAGGAAATTTATTTATGAAGCACATTGATGTCAAGGAGATAATCTCCACAAAGGACTATGTAGGCAAGCAGGTCACAGTATGCGGCTGGGTACGTACATCACGTAACTCCAAGAGCGTAGCATTCGTTGAAGTTAACGACGGAACTTCACTTAAAAATATCCAGGTCGTTGTTGACAAGGGAGACAGCGACTATAAAGAGCCAAGAGTTGGTATGTCGGTAAAGGTAACAGGTACAGCAGTAGAAGGCAGAAACGAGACTGTGGAGATAAATGCAGCTCCCGACGGTATCACTATTCTCGGTGATGCTCCTACAGATTATCCTCTCCAGAAGAAGGGACATACACTCGAATTTCTCCGTTCTATCCCTCACCTTAGAGGCAGAACGAACACATTCAACGCTGTATGGAGAGTACGTTCGGTACTTGCAGCAGCTATCCACGAGTACTTCCAGACACACAACTATGTATATGTAAATACTCCTCTTATCACAGGCAGCGACTGTGAGGGAGCAGGTGAGATGTTTCAGGTAACAACTATCGGCTACAGCAAGGACTACAAGAGCGAGGAAGAGTACTACGCTAACGACTTCTTCGGCAGAAAGGCTGGTCTTTCGGTATCAGGACAGCTCGAAGGCGAAATGGCTGCAATGGCTATGGGCAAGATATACACCTTCGGACCTTCATTCAGAGCCGAGAACTCCAATACTCCAAAGCACCTTGCTGAGTTCTGGCACGTTGAGCCTGAGGTAGCATTCGCAGAACTCGATGACGTTATCGAGATCGCTGAGAATATGCTTAAATTCGTTATCCGCAAGCTCCTTGATACCTGTCCTGATGATATGAAGTTCTTCGACGCACACTTTGAAAAGGGACTTATTGCACGTCTTGAAGAGCTCATCTCCCACGACTTTGCAAGAGTAACATATACAGAGGCTATCGACCTTCTCAAGAAATCGGGCGAGAACTTCGTATACCCTGTAGAGTGGGGCTGCGACCTCCAGACCGAGCACGAGAGATACCTCTCAGAGAAGGTATTCAAGAAGGCTGTATTCGTAACAGACTATCCAAAGGAGATAAAGTCCTTCTACATGAAGCAGAATCCCGATGGCAAGACAGTTGCAGCTGTTGACCTCCTTGTACCGGGTGTAGGCGAGATCATCGGCGGCAGTGAGCGTGAAGCTGATTACGAGAAGCTCATTGCTGCAATGAACGAGAGAAATATGAACCTCGACCTCTATAGTGACTACCTCGACCTGAGAAAGTTCGGCAGCGTACCTCACGGCGGATTTGGTCTGGGCTTCGAGAGACTTATCATGTATACAACAGGTATGGCTAATATCCGTGACGTTATTCTCTTCCCGAGAACAGTCGGATCTATCAGATAAATTAACAGCTTTGCTGTTAATTTATCAAGCCTTTAGCCTTTAGCCAATAGCTTTTAGCCTATTGTAGGGGCGAATATTATTCGCCCGAGTAAAGCGGCGCAGCCGCTTCCTAATGGCTAACGGCTAACAGCTAATGGCTTAAATAAGTACAGCAACAGGGAGCATCAATGGCGCTGCTTTCTGTAAAAAATATCAAGTAAAGGAAAGTGATTAATTATGTCAAGATCGCTGTATATCCCCGAGGGCTACAAATCAGCCCTTACACTCAGAGAAACTCAACACGCAATCAAGTACATCAAGGACGTATTCCAGCAGGCTCTCTCTTTTGCACTTACACTGGACAGAGTAACAGCTCCTCTTATTGTTAAAAAGGGCAGCGGTATAAATGACGATCTCAACGGCGTTGAGCGCAAGGTGGATTTCGATATCAAGGAGATCACCGCAGAAGCAGAAGTAGTTCAGTCGCTTGCAAAGTGGAAGCGTATGGCTCTCTATCGTTACGGCTACGGCGCAGGAGAGGGTATATATACAGATATGAACGCTATTCGCCGCGATGATGATACAGACAACACTCACTCGATCTTCGTTGACCAGTGGGACTGGGAAAAGGTCATCACACGCGAGCAGAGGAATATCGACTTCCTGAAAGATGCTGTTAAGTCTATAGTAAAAGCTATAGCTTACACAAAGCGTAAGGTAAGTCTCCGCTATCCTCAGATAGCAGGCAAGATATGCGATGAGCCTTACTTCATCACCACTCAGGAACTCGAGGATATGTATCCCGACAAGACAGGTCATGAGCGTGAGCGCCTTATCACCAAGGAGCACGGTACAGTATTCCTCATGGGCATCGGCGGAAAGCTTTCAAGCGGCGAAAAGCATGACGGAAGAGCTCCTGACTACGATGACTGGTCACTCAACGGTGATATCCTTTTCTGGGACGAAACTCTGGACGATTCTCTGGAGGTATCCTCTATGGGTATCCGTGTCGATGCGGATTCGCTTAAAAAGCAGCTCGCTGAATGCGGTGCTGAGGACAGAATGCAGTACAAGTACCACCAGATGATAGCAGACGGCACACTTCCGCTGACTATCGGCGGCGGTATCGGTCAGTCAAGACTTTGTATGCTTCTTCTTAAAAAGGCACATATCGGCGAAGTACAGTCCTCGATATGGTCTGATGAAATGATCGAAAAATGCGCAGCTAACGGCATTACACTGCTTTGAGACATACTCCTCGTCCGTAAACGCGGGCGGGGAGTTTTTGTCTTTAACAGATTGACAAAACTTTATTAATAGGGTATAATTAGTGTTGAAATTGTAATTAGGAGATGTTCACATGACCCCTGAGGTTTACGAAAAATATGAGATATTCGATACTCATGCACATATTTTTCCTGAAAAGATAGCAGGGATAGCTACCGACAGTATCGGAAATTTTTATGGTATCCCAATGAATGGTATGGGCATGAGCGAGAAGCTCATAGAATCAGGCAGCAAGATAGGCGTTAGTCTGTACCTTGTTTGCTCAACTGCAACTACACCTCGTCAGACAGATAATATCAATCATTTTATAGCAAGTGAATGTGCAGCCCACAGCTGTTTTTACGGATTTGGAACTACTCATCCCGATTCCGAGGATCTTGAAGCTGATATAAAGCAGATAAAAGAACTCGGACTTCACGGAGTAAAGCTCCACCCTGATTTTCAGAAGTTCAATGCGGATTCGCCTGAAGCCTTCAGGATCTATGAGCTTATGGGCGAAGATCTTCCGTTGCTTATACACTGCGGAGATGCGAGATATGACTATTCGGCTCCTGCGCGTATAAAGAGGATACATGAAAACTTCCCGAAGCTCAAGCTCATAGCTGCTCATCTTGGCGGCTATCAGCAGTGGGACGCTGCTGAGGAGTGCCTTACAGGTCTGGATAACGTTAAATTCGATGTCAGCAGCTCGCTTGCGTTCCTCACTCCTGAAAGAGCCGCAGGAATGGTGCGCAAATACGGTGTCGAGAACTGCTTTTTCGGAGTTGACTTCCCAATGTGGAGCCATGATGACGAGCTTATGCGCTTTTTGAAGTTAGGCTTTACAGAAGATGAGAACCGAAAGATATTCTCAGGCAACTTCAAGGAATTCGTTGGCATAAAGTAAAAACAACGCCGCACATTTTGTGCGGCGTTTCATGTTGCTTGACAGTCAGCTGTATATATGTTATGATAAAACAAAAACTGAAAGGATAGTTACCGTGATAAAGGAAATAGTAAGAGATGAGGCAGTTCTCAGCGTAAAGTCAGAGCCTGCCACAAGAGCGGATATGCAGACAGTCCGCGACCTGCTCGACACAGTAAAAGCCAACGAAGAGCGCTGTGTGGGCATGGCTGCAAACATGATAGGAGTTCACAAGACCATACTTGTAGCTCTCATAGGCAATGAGTACATAGCCATGATAAACCCCAAGATAGTTGACAAGTCCAAGGAGACCTACGATACCGAGGAGGGCTGTCTTTCGCTTAACGGTGTTCGCAGCGTTACTCGCCACAGCATAATAACTGTTGAGTACCTTGACAAGAAGTTCAAGCGCCGCCGCGGCATATTCCGCGACTTTGAAGCCGAGATAATCCAGCACGAGATAGACCATTTCAGCGGCATCATCATCTGACATCAGAGCATTTCCGCGTTGTTGATGAGCTGATACTCGTCTTTGTCATAGTAGTGCCACCACTCGCTGTGCAGACCTTCAAAGCCGTTTTCAGCCATGATCTTTTCGAGAAGCAGGGAATTCTTCTTTGCTTCTTCGGGAGTATCGGTGTAGTCTCTGTTTGCGCGAGACGAGAAGTCGTCGAACTCCGACGGCATAGCAACAGGAGAGCCGTCTGTGCGGACAAGGCTTATATCCACGGTATTTCCGCGGGCATGAGCAGTTATGGTCTTGCGCGGGTCGGCTACGAAATCAGGATCGGGATATACCTCCCAGAGCCTGAACTGAGCTTCCATAGGTCTGTAAGCGTCCCATATGACCAGCTTCAAGCCGTAATTTTTCAGTTCATTCTGAACAGCCATGAGCTTTTTCACAGTCCCGTAGCAGAGGTAAGCTTCGGGGCTTTTGTATATCACCTTCCCTGTGAAGTTATTGGCAGTTGCATAGCGCAGGTCGATAACAGCATCGGGGATATATTCGCGTATAAGCACGAGCTGCCCGTCCTCGGGGACAGGCAGCAGTGCTTTTTTTATATTGTCGTGCATTTTTTATCAGCCTCTGAGCTCTGCGCCGATAGCGTTGAGAGCCTTGAGAACGCGCTTCATAGCACCGTCAGCCTGCTCGTCGGTGAGAGTGCCGTCATGTGAGCGCATAGAGATAGAGTAAGCGATACTCTTCTTGCCGTTCTTCTTCATGTCGTCGCTGCGGTAAACGTCGAAGAGAGTTACCTTTTCGAGTATCTTTCCGACAGCGCCCTTGATAGCCTTTTCAAGCTCTGCAACAGGTGTATCCTCGTCAACAAGGAGACTGAGGTCACGGGTAGTTGCAGGGAACTTTGGCAGGGGCTGATATGTTATCTTCTCAGCGGCAGCTGCCATGAGCTCAGGGATATTGAGCTTTGCAACGTATGTCTTTACGCCGATCTCGTAAGGCTCCTGAACATCGGGGTGAACTTCGCCCATGATGCCGAGGAAAGCACCGTCCTTGATGATAACAGCGCTTCTGCCGGGGTGGAGAGCGTACTTCTCGTCGAATTCATTGCAGTCGCCTGCGCGTACATACTCAACATCGCTGATCTTCAGCTCGTCGAGTATCTGCTCAACCATGCCCTTGAGGGTATAGAAGTCAGCGTCGCCGCCGTACATACCGATAGTAAGTCTCTGTGGCTCGTCAGGGAGAGAGTAGTTGTACTTGTGTTTCTGTTTGCCGCTGTTAGCGAGAGTATCACCGTTGATGAAAGGCTTCTCTACCTCAGCAGGGAGGTATTCCTTAGCGATCTCAAAGAGACAAGCCTTGTCGTTGCGGTTGTTGTAGTTGAATGAGAGAACGTCCAGCATTGAAGGGATAGTGGAAGTTCTCATAACGCTTGTGTCCTCACCGAGAGGATTAACAATTCTTACTACCTTGCGGAGCTTGCTGTCAGCAGGGAGCTTTATTTTGTCGAAGTACTTAGGGGATACGAATGAGTAGGTAGCGATCTCGTAGCCGCCGAGAGATACAGCAGCATTTCTCAGTGTACGAGCGAACTTCTGCTCCTCAGTGAACTCAGCTCTTGCAACTCCGCGGAAGTCGGTGGAAGGAATGTTGTTGTAGCCGTAGATACGAGCAACTTCCTCAGCAACGTCAGCCTTGCAGCCGATGTCTATACGGAATGAAGGAGCGATCACCTTGCCGTTTTCTACCTTGAATTCAAGTCTTTCAAGGTACTTTATCATATCAGCCTCAGAGATGTCAGTGCCGAGGAAATTGTTTATCCACTCTGCGCTGAACTCAACTGCAGCAGGAGTTTTGTCTGTGTAGTCACAGTCGATAACTGTGTTGAGAACTTCGCCTGCGCCAAGAAGCTCAACAAGCTCGAAGGCTCTCTTTAAGCAGGTCATGGAGATAAGTCTGTCAACGCCCTTTTCGTAACGAGCAGAAGCATCGGATTTAAGGCGGAGCTTCTTGGAGGTCTGTCTAACCTGAGTAGGCTCGAAGTAAGCGGACTCGAATACAACAGTTGTTGTATCGTCCATGATGCCGCTGTACTCACCGCCCATGATACCTGCAACTGCAACAGGCTTCTTCTCGTCAGCGATAACGAGCATATCCTCTGTGAGCTCGCGCTCTACGCCGTCGAGAGTCATGATCTTCTCGCCGTTCTTAGCGTTGCGGACATTGATGTGAGCGCCTTCAACATAGCGGAGGTCGAAAGCGTGCATAGGCTGACCGTATTCGAGCATAACGTAGTTTGTGATATCAACGAAGTTATTGATAGGACGAACGCCGCTTGCACGAAGTCTCTCTCTCATCCATCTTGGAGAAGGGCCTATCTTTACGTTTTTAACGATACCTGCGCAGTATCTCTGGCACTTTTCAGTGTTGTGGATATCGACCTTGAGCATTGAGTTGATATCGCCGTCAACGCCCTTGAATTCAGGAGCTTTTACCTTCAGCTCAGTGCCGTAGGTAGCAGCAGTCTCTCTTGCAAGACCGATAACGCTGAGACAGTCTGGACGGTTGGAGGTTATCTCGAACTCAACGGAAGTATCGTCAAGACCGATAGCAGTGTGGATATCCTCGCCCAGCTTGCAGTCCTCTTCGATAACGAAAACGCCTTCGGGGTCTGCGTAAGGGAAGTCGTGAGCTGTAAGACCGAGAGTATCGAGTCCGCAGAACATACCGAAGCTTTCAACTCCGCGCATTTTGCACTTCTTGATCTTGCCCTCGGGGAGAACAGCTCCGTCAAGAGCAACGGGAACGAGGTCGCCCTCCTTGACGTTCTTAGCGTTTGTAACTATCTGTATAGGAGCTTCCGCACCGATGTCCACCTGACATACGAACAGTGCGTCAGCGTTTTCGTGAGGACCCTTTGAGAGTATCTTACCAACTACAACGTTGGAGATATTGCTGCCCTCTTTTTCGTAGCATTCTACCTTTGAGCCGCTCATTGTGAGAGCATGGCAGAAATCCTTTATAGGCATATCGGCTTTAACGTAGTCGCCGAGCCATTTCATAGATAAATTCATATCTTTTTTCCTTTCGATTTATTAAAAAAACATCAGTGTTTCTTGATCTGTCATAATTCATTAGCGCCGTAAGCGATGTACAAGTACGTTTTTTGATACAGTGAGCGAGTTTACGAGCGGCAACGTGGAAGCGGTCAAGCTGGTTCAGCTCGCGCGGCAAGGGTGCAGCGTCACGCTACATTGTTTTGCAACCCGCCATAATTCATTAGTGCCGTAAGCGATGTACAAGTACGGGTTTTGATATAGTGAGCGAGTTTACGAGCGGCACCGTGGCAAGGGTGCAGCGTCACGCTGCTCAGAACTGCTCTAAGAATCTCACGTCGTTCTCATAGAGGAGACGGAGGTCGTTGATATCGTAGCGTCCCATTACCATACGTTCAAGTCCGAGACCGAATGCGAATCCCGAATATTCCTCAGGGTCTATACCGCAGTTCTCAAGAACCTTCGGGTGGACCATACCTGCGCCGAGAAGCTCGATATATCCCTCGTCCTTACACATTGAGCAGCCCTTGCCGCCGCAGTTGAAGCAGCTTATGTCAACTTCACAGCTCGGCTCGGTGAACGGGAAGTGGTGAGGACGGAAACGGAGCTTGCAGTCGTTGCCGTAGAGCTTCTTCATGAGCATTTCGAGAGTGCCCTTGAGGTCGCTCATTGTGATGCCCTTGTCTACTACGAGACCCTCGATCTGGTGGAAGAGAGGGGAGTGAGTAGCATCAACAGCGTCCGAACGGAATACTCGGCCAGGAGAGATGATACGGATAGGGGGCTTCTGGTTCTCCATAACGTGAACCTGTACGGAAGAAGTCTGTGTACGGAGGAGAACAGTCTCGTTAGTGCCCTCGATATAGAAAGTATCCTGAGTATCTCTTGCAGGGTGATCGGGCGGGAGATTAAGAGCCTCGAATACATGGTAATCGTCGTCGATCTCGGGACCGTCAGCGATATTGAAGCCCATGCCGATGAATATCTCTCTTATCTCGTTCTCCACCTTTGTAAGCGGGTGGAGCTTTCCGAAAGGAGCGTGTTTGCCGGGGAGAGTGATGTCGATCTTTTCCTCTGCCAGCTTAGCAGCCTGAGCGTTTGCTTTCAGTGCAGCGAGCTTGCTGTTGAGGGCATCTTCGATATCAGCTCTTACCTTGTTAGCGAGCTGACCGATAACAGGTCTTTCTTCTGCGGAGAGCTTACCCATCTGCTTGAGTATAGCAGTGAGCTCACCTTTTTTTCCGAGGAATTTTATCCTCAGGTCGTCAAGCGCCTTGATCTCAGTGCAGGATTCGAGTTCCTGTTTAGCCAGCGCTTCAATTTTTTCAAGCTGTTCTTTCATTTTTTCACCTCAAAGAAATAATGTAGGGGACGGCGTCCTCGACGTCCCGCCAATATCATTTTTCCGCCATTTGGCGAGGGGCTGTCGAGGACACCAGCCCTACAAATGGTTTATGTGTCGTGACTAAATAAAAAAGTCCTGCCCTAAAGGACAAGACTTAAACCTTGCTTTTATACCACCTTTGGTCAGGAGAGCCGACACTCTCTTGTCTTTAACGCAGACCTACGTCAGTAACCTACAACGCTGCAATGGTACAGTCGCTTCTGTTCTGCCCCTCGTGAGTGAACTTCGGTATGCATAGTTACGGAGCGCTCACACCTTTTCGCTCCTCTCTGCGGAAACTGTCACAAACTTACTCTCTCAGTCAACGGGTTATAAACTAATTATATACGCAGAAATAAAAAAAATCAAGTGCTTTTTGAAAAAAAGTTGCGGCAAAAATAACACTTGTGAAAAAAAGATGAAGCCGATCAAAAAATTGAATGGTTTTGTTGCAATCTGACGGAAAATGTGATATTATAGTATTACAATTATAATAATAAGAATGAAATGGAGTTAAAAGATGGATAATTTTGCTGAACAGCTTGTAAAAAAGAATGAGACCTCGTCCGATAAGACGCGCCGTGTACTGATGATAGTGGTAGGCATACTTTTCTCTGCCGCGCTCGCAGTACTTGCGGTGCTTCAGCTGAGAAATCCGCTGATAGCGCTGTTAGGGCTTGTGCTTGCGGTGATATCGGGCTATGGAACGTTCAATATAGTGCAGAACACCTATGTTGAATACGAGTACGCATTTACTAACGGAGAGCTTGACGTGGACAAGATAATCGCAAAGAAGAAGCGCCGCGAGATGATCTCGACCAATGTAAGGCAGTTCACTGCTTTTGGAAAATACAGCGATGATCTTGAAGAAACAGAGGATATGACTGTGATATTTGCGACGGATAATATAGCTTCACACGAGTATTATGCTGATTTCAACGATGAGACAGTTGGCTCTGCGAGACTTGTGTTTTCTCCTGATGAGAAAATGCTGGAGAACATAACCAAGTTCCTTCCTGCAAGGTTAAGAGCGAAGGAGTTTTAAGGAGTTTCAGAATGGTGGGGAATGAGATTCGCAAAAGGGAAGTCATTGCAGGAATGGCTGTTCTTTTACTTTACATAGTCGGACTGATATTCGTGAGCTGCTTCCATGAGTTGTGGTTCGACGAGACACAGGCGTGGCAGATAGCCAAGAGCGCTTCCTATAAGGATATATTTACGGTAGTACCGCATTATGAGGGACACCCGCCGCTCTGGCATCTTATACTCTCGGTCTTTGCGAAGAACGGCGCACCTGTGGATATCACACTAAAGGCTATAAATATAACATTCTGTACAGCGGCAATGGCACTGCTCATATTCAAGTCACCGTTCCCGAGGCCTGTGAAGTATCTGCTGCCGTTTACGTATTTTTTCTTTTTCCATTACGGAATATACAACCGTCCGTACTCCATCACCATGATCGCATTCTTCCTCATGGCGATGACCTACAAGGAACGAAACATTAAACCG
>CACZEJ010000004.1 GCA_902780115.1 Ruminococcus flavefaciens
ACACCCTACCAAAGGCGCTGCCTCTGGACTCTGCCAAAGGAACACAGTCCCTTTGGAATCCCGTTATTAGTTGAAATCGACTTTTTCGACAAGCTGAGGGCGGATAATATCCGCCCCTACATAATCACGCCATCATTATTTCTGATATAACTTTCATTATGTCATCGTGGCAGCCGCCGCAGCCTGTCGAACAATGTGTAGCTTCCTGCACCTTATCAAACAATGCCACAACGTCTGTGAGCTGCTCATTATTATGCAGAGCGTCCTCAACATCAGCGTAGGATACTCCCATACAATGACAGATCTCATAGTTTTCCTTCATATTTCTCACCTCGTTCCCCTTATTACGATAATAACGGTCCCCCAACCGTCGGATACTTATTTAAGTTCCGCAACAAGCTTCTTGAATGCGTCGCCGCGCTCCTCGAAGTTCTTGAATATACCGTAGCTTGCAGCCGCAGGCGACATTACACAGCTCTCACCCTCGGAAGTTATCTCCGCAGCAAGCTTTACTGCGTCTTCGAGGTGGTCTGCATAGTGAACGCGGTCTTTATTGCTGAAGCTGCCGCTTGACTGTATCATATCATAAACGCGCCTTCCCGAAGTCTCCATACAAATGACCTTTACGTCAAAGTGTGCGAGGAAGTCCACAAGCGGCTGATAGTCGATACCTCTGTCCATGCCGCCTATGAGGATAGTTCCCACGTTCGGAACGCTTTTCAGCGCAGATATCGCAGTTGCGCAGGCTGTTGAGATAGAATCGTCATACCAGCGTATACCGCGGACTGTGTCCACATATTCAAGGCGATGTGCCAGCGGATCAAATGTGCAAAGAGCCTTCGTGAAGGCTTCTTCGCCTATCATAATACTTGTCAGACCATATGCAATGGCTATATTGTAATGGTTGTGAGTTCCCAGAAGCTTTATCCTGTCAACAGGTATCACATAGGAATCACCGTCTGCGTCCATTATCTTGCCGTTCGATACGAATACATCAGCATTCTCGTCAGTATCGGATACTGTAATGACAATAGACGGCATATCATCTGTCTTTATATCCTCATTGCACCATAGAACGTCAAAGGGCTGCTGATGCAGATATATGTTCTTCTTTGCGTTGTAGTAGTTCTCCATTGTGCCATAGTGGTCAAGATGCTCCTCGTAGAGATTGAGGAACACGGCATACTTAGGAGATACAGTCATATATTCCAGCTGGTGGCAGGAAAGCTCACAGACAACAACAGTCTCATCGCCCATGCCCTCGGCTATGTCGAACACAGGTATGCCGATATTTCCTGCGATACGGCAGTCAACTCCGCTCTCCTTCAGCACATGATATATGAGCGAAGTCACAGTGCTCTTGCCCTTTGTTCCCGTGATACCGATTATCTGCTCGCGGTACACCTCGAAGAACACCTGTGTTTCGCAGGTTATCTGACATTTAAGTTCCGAGAGCTTCTTTTCGAGAACGATACCCGGACTTTTGAATACCATATCGAAACGGTCAAGGCACTCCTGATATTCCTTGCCGCATATAAGCTCCACATCTTCGGGAAGACCGTTAGCCTCGCGGTCTACAGGATTCAGGTCGGCTATGGCTACAGACTTTGGCGAGCAGTACTTCTCCAGTATCTTGTACGTGGACTTTCCCTCTCTTCCGAAGCCGAGTATACATATTTTCTTTCCCTCAGTGTAGTTTTTTACATATTCACAGAACTTGTTCAAAGCAGACGCTCCATTTCCTTTTTCAGTATTTTCTTGAATTCGGCGGGCAGCAGATTCTGCTCGTTGAATGATCCGCAGCACTCATCATTGAGACTGTCGATGGTCTCAGGGTGATAAAGTCCGCGGTCCTTGTATTCCTCAAACAGCAGCGGCAATTTACTGCCGTTCTGCTCAAGCTTGCGTATTGCCAGTGACACGGCTAAATTGACCTCGTCGATGCTTCCGACGCACTCAAAGGGCTTGTGCTCCGACTGTCCGATAAGCTCGATGAAGTACTCCTTCATATTCGACTCATTGAGCATATCCCTGCCGAAAATATCCTCCAGCTCAGCGAGACTGAGGAACGGCGAAAGGATAAGGCTCACGAACAGGCACTTAGGACACTCTCCGCACCAGATATCGGGAGATACCTTGCTGCCGAGGTTGCAGCTCCTGAACACGGGAAGATACTTCCTGTGTGATACGAACATCTTTGCTATCTGGAACTCAGCCAGCGGACGCAGGAAGCTGAAATAGTACTGTCCTGTATGGAGATACTTCTCCTCGTAGCTGTGGAAATCCTGCTCGAACTCGAAGCTCTTGGAGTACTGATGGTTGACCTCCTGCCCCACAACAGTGCTCTCGTTGGCGCTGGACTCATTGGAGAGAACGATATACTTCAAACCGTTGATATACGCTGTGATCTCCGCTGAAAAGGCAACTATAGAAGAAAACGGCGTATGACCGTTTATGAAGCCTTTATTGTTGAGCTCGATCAGTGAGCGGTCAAAATGGCGCTGAGATATTATCAGCGCCTCCTCGGGAAGTCCTGCCGTTGTGACCGTATCAATTATGGAACGGCGCTTGTTTATCGAGTAGCATCTGCACTCCATGCCTGCATTCACAAGTGTTTCAAGCGTGAGTGCAGAATCCTTTCCGCCGCCGATAGGAACAAGGCAGCCTTTTGGCTGACGAGCTGTCTCGGAAAGAGAGCTGTCAAAGCTGCCTGTTGCAGTTATATTCACAAATGTATCACGCTGAGCATTTATGCCGTTCACGAAGAAAAGCTCGCCCAGTCCCATGAACCAGAGCTTCTTCCACCACTGTATCTGCTCATCGTCAAGCTCTCCGCATTCAACACGGAACTCGGGAGAACAGGCAGCCTTCCAGTAGCTTACTGCCTCAGCCATGCCGAGAGAAAAAGCCATTCTTTCAAAGGTAAGATCCCCCTTTGCTGTAAAGCCCGCAGGCTTCTTAAAGCTCCAGCCTGGCTCGAACTTCGCAAGATCGGGGAACTCGAAAACATAGCCTATCTCGATACTGTCGTCTGTTTCGGTTATCTTATAAGACCTGTATACAAAAACGGGATACTGCTCCCTGAATGATTCATATTTACCCATTATACCCTCCGAAAAGGCTGTTATTTTGCCTCCTCGGCAATCTTCTCATAATACTTCCTTAAGAGCTCGAAAGTCTCGTCGGAGATATCGTGCTCGACCTTGCAGGCATCTTCCGCCGCAACATCACGGCTGACACCGAGATATGTGAAAAAGTCGGTGAGCACCTTATGGCGGTCATATATGCGCTCTGCTACCTCTTTTCCCACATCTGTAAGTCTGATGTGGTTGTCACCGTCAACTGTCACGAGCCCCTCGTCCTTCATTTTCTTGAGGATTATCGAGACTGTGGGACGTGAATATCCCAGATATGAACAAATGTCTATTGCATGAACATCAGGTTGCTTTTGTGAAAGTATGAGTATAGTTTCAAGGTAGTTTTCAACTGCTTCGGTAATAGCCATACTTATTCTCCTTTATAGTTAATAACCCATCGCAGGGAACAGATCTTTGATCTGCGTGCTTTTAAATAAATTATAATGAATGCTTTGCATTCATTATACCATAAAACATATAAAAAAGCAACAGTCGCAAAAATATATTTCCGACCTGACTGCAAAATGTCATATGAGCGGGTGTATTCTGAAATCGTAAGATGTCTCAAAGCTGTCCCAGTCATCACGGCAAAGCCGTATATTCTCACGTACAAGCTTTTCAGTCTCTGTACACTCATCAGGGATATCAGGCAGAGGCAGTCTTGCAATATCCCCCGGGTTCATGTTAAGAGTAGGATTCAGGACACGTGAAAGTGCTGATACCACGCAGCTGTTGAGCAGTCCGAGCAGCATCAGGAGCTGCTTTTCGTTCTCGGGGAATACACTGGTCCCCGCAACGTTGAACATAAAGTTTTCGTCGAAATATCGCACAGAAAATCCACCGCTTGTTATCTGTGACCAGCTTACCGACGGTCGGAAATTATAGGAAAGTCCTTGAGGGCGCGAACGAAGCTTTCCCCTCTCATCGCGGAAGTCTTTAATTTCTTCGCCGTCATTTTCCCAATTGACCACAAATTCACGGTTGCCGTACCATCTGCGGAACTCGCCGCCCTTGTTCAGAAGATACCACTTTTTGTCCGAGCTTGCTGTAAAGGCGGTCTTATTTCTGTCAACTTCAAACCAGCGCCGCAGGAATCGGTCGTTATCCCCTGTTATCAGTCCCTCACGGACTGCAAAGACCTCGCCGAGCTTCGTCCCCGAAAACGCCTGAAGGGTAGCTTTTCCGAGCCAGTACGCTGCGGGAGCTGACGGTATATCACGAAAATCCTCTGCATCTGCTTCATATCTGTACGGACTTTCCTTGTCAGATGCAGCTTCAAGCACCTTCTGCCGCTGAAGCTCCATACCGCCCTTTATATCCGTAAGGCGCAGATACGTTCCCTTTGAAGAGCTTCTGCCCATTCTCGCTGTGAACGCACACAGCGGAACTGTTGCGTCGTCAAATGCCGAATACTCGAAGTGTATGAGAGTCTGTACGGAACACTCACTGTATATCCGCAGTCTCATTTTCTCATAGGACTGTAAAAACAGCCATGTGGCAGGTGTGAGAAGTCCAAGATATCCGCCATGTTCCAGCATATCCATACATCTCGCGGCAAAGACCGAAAAAAGGTCTGCGCTGTAATCGTTGTAATTCTCACGCACAAAAGCCGAAAGCTCCGTATTCATGGCTGTTTTTCCAAGGTATGGCGGATTCGTCACTGCAACAGTATATTTTCGGCTGAGGAGCTTTCTGACAGCTGCTGCTTTGGAGCTGTTATCCCTTATCTGCTCCGCTTTCAGGAGCGAGCCTGCTGTATCGCTTATCCCCGAAAAATCATATACCTGCGGCAGTTCCTCCGCACCGTACTGCCGTGCCTTGAAGCGAAGTGCTGTTTCTGCCACAGCACACACGCGCTCGTCAAGCTCCAGACCATACAGGTTGCAGCGCAGCACCTTCTCAGCCGCAGTTTTATCCGAATATCCGCAGCTCCGATACAGCTCCATAAATACATCAAAGGCGTAAAGCAGGATATTTCCGCTGCCCATGCACGGGTCGATAAACGTTATCTCTTCGGGACAAAGATCAGTGCTATCAGCAGTCTCACCGCCGATAATATACTCCCCGTCCCCGACATCGCAGCCATACCTGCGCAGATACCTTGTCAGAGTATTCTGCACCATGTACTTTACCACCCAATCAGGTGTGAAAATCTGCGTCGCAGCAGCTATCTTATCGGAACTGAGTCTCTTGCTGTTCTTCAAACCCACTGCTATCTCATTTCTGTACGGCTCGTTATAATACTGGTGCAGCCTTCCCAGCACCGATATACTGCCGAAAAAATCTCAGGCGCGGATAGTATACCGTATACTGCCGATCCGTCAATAAAAAAAAGTGAACAAAGCCGCATGAATCCGAAATATGCACATTCTTCACTGCTGTTTTTCAACAATACGTTCCTTGCGTTGGCAGCAAACTTTTTCAGCACTGAATTATCCATGCAGTTCATCTCCTCACAATTTCCAAAGGCGGACATATGTCCGCCTTCGTTTTTATTCAATATGAAGTCTTACAAAAAGAGCCTCAAATACTATTTTTCCGTTATCACGGGAATATTGCCCCGTATACTCCTTAACAAAGCCGCATTTTTCAAGCACTCTGGCAGAAGCTGCATTTTCTTTGGCATAAAAAGCCGTAAAGTCATGCGCTCCAAGCGCTTCTGATGCCCAGCCAATAAGTCCGCGGACTGCTTCCGTCGCATAGCCTTTCCGCCAGAAGCTGCGGTTAAGATTGTAGCCTATCTCATACGCAGAGTCTTTCTTGCTGAATTCAAGAGTGATATCGCCTATCACCTTTTCGGTACCCTTCAGTACGATGGCATATTTGTCTTTTTCCGCGATCCATTCCGCTATCCTCTCACGCAAAGCCTCAACGCTTTCATCACATGGATATGGCATGAATCTGTTAACTTCCGTATCCGACCGCCATTCAAAAGCATCTTCTGCGTCGCTTATGCGAAACGGACGGATAAATAGTCTTTCAGTCTCTATCATGATCGGTCATCAGAGTACAGCAAGCTTTGCGTACTGAGCCTTGAGAGCAGGGTATATCTCCCTGTAGAGCTGATAATACTTCTCGTACTCGGGAACGTTCTCAGCCTTAGGAGCCTGTACCTTGTCAGTCTTGATAATAGCGCTGCAAGCCTCGGATACGCTGCTGTAAATGCCTGCACCGACACTTGCCAGAATAGCAACACCGAGAGCAGGTCCTTCCTTCGATGCAACTGTCTTGACATTGCAGTTGTAAAGATCGGCAAGCATACTTCTCCACAGCGGTGATGATCCGCCGCCGCCGCAAGCCATCATATCGCTTACGTTCACGTTCATCTCGCGGAATACCTCAACACAGTCACGAAGTGAATATGTAACGCCTTCCATAACAGCACGGAGCATATCCTTTCTTGTGTGTATAGCTGAAAGTCCGAAGAATACTCCTCTTGCGTCAGGATCAAGGTGCGGAGTTCTCTCGCCCATAAGATACGGGAGATACAGAAGTCTGTTTGCTCCTACAGGAACTGTCTCAGCCTGCTTATCCATGAGGTAGTACTCGTCGACACCCATGAGTTTTGCAGTCTCCTTCTCAGCCATGCAGAAATTGTCTCTGAACCACTTGAGGGAGAGACCTGCACCCTGAGTAACGCCCATAACGTGCCATGTATTCGGAACAGCAGCACAGCAAGTGTGTACTCTGCCCTTCTTGTCGATAGATATATTAGATGTATGAGCGAAAACAACGCCCGATGTACCGATAGTTGTGAAAGCCTTGCCGTCCTCGACAACGCCTGTACCAACAGCAGCAGCAGCATTGTCTCCTGCGCCGCCGACAACGATAGTTCCCTCGCAGAGACCGAGTGTCTCAGCCATCTTCTTTGTGAGAGTACCTGTTACCTCACAGCTCTCATGCACCTTGCCCAGCCAGTTCTTGTCGATCTCAAATGCGCTGAGAAGCTCATCAGACCACTTGCGGTTCGGAACGTCAAGAAGCTGCATACCTGAAGCGTCTGATACCTCTGTTGCGTACTCACCTGTAAGGATAAGTCTGAGATAATCCTTAGGAAGAAGGATATGTGCCACCTTTGAGTATACCTCGGGCTCGTTGTTCTTTACCCAGAGTATCTTTGCAGCTGTCCAGCCTGTGAGGGCAGGGTTTGCTGTTATCTCCACGAGTTTGTCTCTGCCGACGATACGGTTCATTTCCTCGACCTCAGCAGCTGTTCTCTGGTCACACCAGATAATAGAACGGCGAAGCACATTATTATCCTTATCCAGCATTACAAGTCCGTGCATCTGTCCCGAGATGCCGATACCCTTAACGTCTTCCTTCTTAACACCGCTCTTAGCCATTACAGCCTTGATAGTCTCTACCATAGCATTTGCCCAGTCTGAAGGCTCCTGCTCTGCATAACCGTTTTTAGGCTGATACATCGGATATTCGATAGTCTTTGAAGCGATAACGCTTCCCTTTTCGTCAAAAAGAACTGTCTTGGTACCGCTTGTACCGCAGTCCACACCTATTAAATATGCCATAATTTACAACTCCTTTATGAATATTTACAGAGCACCCGCTCTGCATAATTATCATCTAAAAACATGATATCTTATACCAGCCTTTATTGCAAGACCTTTTTTGCTCATTTTTTTACATTCTGCGCTTCTTTTGCGAACTTGCATAACATATAATTAAACGTAAGGCGTTGTGAGCACCACTACTTACGAAAGAACTGCCCACAGCGCCGTTATGTCATATTTAATTCAGAAGATCAACTGAGAAATGTCTTGCATTTACATCATAGTAATCATCTATCTCCGCAACATAGTAGCGGAAAACTATCTTCTTGTCAGCCACTATGATGTCCTCACCGGGCTCAGCGCCTTCCTCCGCAGGCTTGTCATGACGCAAAGCTGAAAGTATCATAACATCTCCGCTTTCCGAAACGCCGAGGTAAGCAAGCTGCTCATCGGTAAGGGTATTGAGTCTGATATTGTGGTACTTCTTGACATTGAAAAGAGTGATACCCGTAGGAGCATCAATGTGGTCGGAATTATATACCTTCCACTCCTTATCGGTAAGATCCTTGAAGTAGACTCTCTTGTTTGCCTTGTCTCCCAGAACCTCTCTCATACGATCAGAGATATCCTTTATATAGTATCTTCCGTCAGGCTCCTTGCCGATGCCGAAGAAGTCGAGCTGTTCCTGATTCAGGCTGTCCAGCGGAACAGGGTCAACATCGGAAGCGGTAAGACCCAAAGCAAATTTACGGCTTGCAGAGAGCGTTGTGAGCATGAGCTTGTTATCATAGGTATAGCCGATATGTTCAAGCTCAGCATCGGTAATAGAAAGCTCTACCTGATCTGATATTGAGTTAAGGTAGTCTGTTATCTCTTTGCGTGACTGTGTAGTCCACTCGATAGTTACCTCGTCGTCAGAAGGTCTGTCAAGGTAAACCACTCTTTCGATGTTCTTGAGGGTAAATGATACCATTTTGTACTTGACATCAGCTGTATTCGGCTCAACATAAACTGCCGTGCTTCCGTTTGAGCTGTCTTCTGTATTGACGATCCTGTATCTGTATGTTCCCGACGGCGAAACGCCTGTTTCAACGACCTTCTCCTTTGTAGGTGTTACAAAGAAGGACGTGAACAGGAAGTATCCCAGCGCACCGAATATATACATGAGAAGTATAATAGTGGCGACCGCGGTCTTCAAGCCTTCAGACGCGCCCGATAGGAGCAGTATGATTATTCCTGTTATAATAATAGGAAGTATCGCTCCCCACTCTCCGAAGTACAGCAGTACGACGGGCAGCATTGCAGGCAGTATCACAAAGCTTGATATACGAGTAAAAAGCTGTTTTCGCGTGTAGAGCATTATTATAAGTGCCGCCAGCGATACACCTGATATCGCCAGACACAGCGAAGCCCTCTGATGTACGTGGATATCGTAAAAAATCGAAAAATAAGCAAATTTAAAAACAAAATATGTGTAAACAAGACTGAGCGTAGCTACGACTCTCTTTGTCCAGACATTTGCTAAAAAACTCTTCATTATTGCCTCCGAATTATCTTGATCTATGTAAAAAGCTATGCGGCATAAAGTCACACACAATATATTATATCATTTTTATTCTCAGGTTACAAGTTATTTTTGAAATTTTTTCCGAAAAAATTGCCTCTTTACAAAACTGAGCAATAATTGTATAATAGTATATGAAAGAATAGGGGGAAAAGAATGCAGGATAAAAAATTTAAAATAACGGTGCCGCAGATCATTTTTATGATACTGACTGTGGCAGTTATGGTGACGATCTTCATTCTTTCGGCGGAAAACGCCGAAGAATCGTCTAAAACCAGCGGCTCAATGACCAAGGTTGCAGTCAAGATCATTGATAAGGACTACTCCAAAAGGTCGCTTTACCGACAGCGCGAAATATGGAACACAGCCTCATTTATCGTCAGAAAGCTTGCGCATTTCACGATATATACCGCACTTGGCTTCTGTGCTTCCATGACAGCAGGCAAAAGAAAGCTCATTTCGCTGAAAAGTCTCTTCGTGATAGTATTCGGCTTTCTTTATGCATTTTCCGACGAGCTGCATCAGACCATGTCTGAGGGACGCTCCTGCGAATTCAGGGATATGATGATAGACACGAGCGGTGCGGCGCTGGGAATGATGCTCTCACTCATTGTAATGTGTATCGTTTGTCATTTCATCAACAGACATAAGAAAGAAAGCCTGAGAACTTAACGTTCTCAGGCTTTCTGAGTTTTTACTGCATACCGCCTCTTACATAGAAGTTATCCTGAATGATAAGAGCACAGCCGCCAAGGAAATTGTTCTTTCCGTCGAGCCTGCTGAGTACCACTCTGTCTGCGATCTCTTCGCTAACAAGGCGTATCATCTCACGCTTGCAGTAGTCGAACTGCTTTTCATTGAGCTTGAAGTTATGAAGAACTATCTTCTTTGCAAAATGGCTTATCGAAAGATTGTTGATGAGCACAGTATACTTGGCGATAAGGTCATCTACAAGGTTCTTGACAGGCTCCTCGCCTCTCATGAGAGCCATAAATACATTATCTGTATTTATAGCAGACTTGTCTCCCTCTGTGAGCTCATAGAGCACAGGTGTTCTGTCCTTGGAATAAATCTCACAGAAAGCGTTCATCATGGCTGTTCTTGAAAGCTCAGCCTTGACGGAACCGTTAGGATATCCCTCGTAAGACTTACCGTTGGGGCATACGATATATCTTTCGATAGTGGACGTATAGGATACGTAATCAGCAGAAAGCTCGTTCTTATTGATAATAGCGAGATTCACCTGATTACCGTTGTGGATAAATGCCTGATTGGTCTGATAGCCGTTCTGAGTTCTGAAATCATTGCTTGCAAGAGCCATAAGACCGATAGCATTTCCGCAGTGGATCTCAAAATTGAGACCGCCTGAAAGCTTGTCGATAAAGTTTGTAAAATCAAGTACTCCGTCTTTGTAGAATATCTTGAGCTTACCCCACATCGAAGGTACTACGCCAACGCCGAGACCGAGTATCTTATCCTTGGTAAGTGCGCTGTTCTCGACCATTTCGTTGCTGGTCTTTATAATGTAGTTGATAATATCCTTGCTTGTGGTCCTGTCGTCGATCACCATACTTGCTTTGTCAAGCACCTCGGAATTAAGATTGGTAAGACCGATGCTCACTTCTTTTTCGTCAACAGTTGCGCCCAGTGCAAAGCGGCTGTTTACATTGATGTCGATAAGTATCTTTCTTCTGCCCTTCTGAAGTTTCTCGGTGTTTACGGGTGCTTCTCCGATCTCAACGAGAACTCCTTCCTCAATCATTTCATTTGTGATGATCGTTACAGCAGCTCGTGTGATCTCAAGAGCACTTGCAACATCGACTCTCGAGATCGGACCAGATTCTCTAATGACTCTGAGTATCTGCATACGATTTCTTCTTTTCAGATCAAGCTTACTGATTCCTCTTTTTTCCATACAACAACAACTCCATTTCTTCTTGATTAGATGTCGAACGCGAATTCCGCTTGCGCAATCTACATATCCCCTGTGGACTGTTTTGCAGTATGAGTCATTTGATAACTGCCTGTATAATTTTAGTATTTTATTGTAAAGTCATTCTCTATTAATGTAATTATATTATAACACAATATTATTAAATTTCAAACATTTTAGCGCAAAAATTTATAAAATCAGCATTTTTGCCAAACTTTTCAAGACATTTTTGTCAAATATTCCGTAATCTTAACAACCAGCGGCAAACTTCCTACTGATAAAATAGTACCAGCAGTAAATATTTCCGATGAGTATATCGAATTCTTACCGTAACGTATGCTGAGAAGGGTACACATGGCAGCAGGCGGCGCAGCAGCAGCAATAAGAATAGTCATTCTCACGATCTCGTCCACTCCGCTCAGAAGTGAAAAAGGCACTGCCAATATCAGAGGCATAACAAGCAATTTCAGAAAGCATACATAGTATACCCTGATATTTTTCAGCAGCTTTGGAACATTCGTTGCCGCTATAGTAACGCCCGATACTATCATCGCAACAGGTGTATTCATATCCTTGATGTAGCCGAGTGCTGTCAGCGCAGTCTGAGGAAGCTTCACCTGTGCAAAGAAAGTTATCAGTCCAAGAAGGATTGAGATGATAGTCGGTGAATAGAACACCTTGACCACCTGTCTGAGATCTTTCTGTCCTGAGATGAGTATTACACCATGTGTCCATACTACAAGATTAAAAACAGTTATGAATGCTGTAAGATAGAAAACGCCTTCTTCATGATAAATGGCATTTACAAGAGGTATCCCCATAAATCCGCAGTTTGAGTATACAGAGGAAAATCGCTCTATCTCAAACTCTTTTCCTTCCTTTTTCCTTACGAATACATACGACAGCAGAACGAGCGCCGCCATTGCTCCCACAGATAACACAAACGTGAGCAGCAGGTTCTTTGCAAGCTCTGTGCGGTATTCACGCTGATAGGAAACAAATATAACTACTGGATTTACTACCTGAAGCACGAATTTTGACAGATCCTTGTTTGATGCTTCACTTATAAGCTTTGTTTTGGCGCATACCACGCCAACGCCTATCAGGATAAGCATAATGATCGTCTGATTCAATATAGTTGATGCCATAATATCCTCCGATATAATAGGATTAGACATAAAAGATATTATATCTTTTTACGTCATTCGTTTCACAGCAACCAGATAATTTTAACACATTTCCGACAAATAGTCAATATTTAATGCTGTGTAATAAAAAAATTATATACAAAAAGAGCTCCTGAAGTAATAACATTACCACTTCAGAAGCTTTTCTTTCATTTCAGTATACGAATATTACCAAAATCTTCGCTTGACAAAATGCAAACTATTAATCATTCATATCAGTCAAGTGAATTCTTTGAAGCCGGGATTATCTTCCAGCCGTCACCCTTGATCTTTACAACGCATATCTTTGTCTTGTGATACTCTGTATCGCCGTCTTCGTCCTTGCACTTGGTTTTGATCTTCATTTCATATCCCTTTGATACCTCAATGTCATCATCAACATCGTATATCTCGCATATGCCCTCGAAGTAATCCTCAGCTCCGTCAAGCTCGGAATCATTGAGCTTTGACTTTGAAACGATCTTTGCGAACTTAGGCATTGTCTCCTTATCCTCAAGATCGTCTATAGCGTCTTCGACCTTTTCGTTGAAATCATCGACCATATCATCGAACTTGTCCTTTTTCTTGAGCTTCTTGATAACCTGTTTAGGATATGTGTATGAGTAATATGTCTTTCCGCCGCTCTTGCTTGAAGCAGCCTTTACGTACTTCTTCACAGCGCTCTTTGCTCCGCCGCCGAAAAGGCACATAAGGAGCATAAGGATAAGTACAGCTACGATGCAGGCTGCGATATATACAGCATTCTTGCTGTTCTTCATATTTCCGGGAAGGTTCTCCGAGATCTCTCCTGCGAGTCCATCGACCTTCTTTGCGATATCTGCACCGCTTATCGGTTTGTTTGCGCTGTCAGCAACGTTCTCCTTCACCTCAGAAGCAGTCTCCTTAACGGTTTCCTGTACAGTCTCGGTAGCCTGTACTGCTTCGTTCTTTACCTCAGCAGCAGCTTCCTTTACACTTTCAACAGCCTGTTCAGCGCTCTGCTGTGCATTGCCGATCTCCTCAGCTGCTTTTTTCTGTGATTCGGGGCAGTCACAAACTCCGCCCTCAGGTATCTGCTTTCCGCAGAATCTACAAAATGCCATATCTAAAAACCTCCATAACAATATTTTTTCAAGCTTTATTTTATCATGTTTTTGCTTAAAATGTCAAGCAAAACAGTTTACTCCCTCAGACAATCCATATTTTTTCAGCAGATTGCATAAAAACGCCGATTTTCGGGCACGATCCTTGAACGGTAAACGTATATCCGTCTATAATGTACCGCGTCTTTTAGTGCGCAGGTACGGTATTATCACTGCTGCCGCGGGAACTGCCGCTGTCGGGAGCATCATCAGCAGCTCGTTCAGGGAAAGCGATGACGACAGTGCATCTGGCTCAATGAGGTTATAATACTGCAAAAACGTCGCATTTATCAGCTTATGCCAGCGATAATAATCAAATCCGCCGCTGTTCGCCGATACATACAGTATGATCCAGCTTATAAGCGCAAGCAGAGATGCAAAAGCTCCCGCAAGTATCATTCCTGCGCTGCCCTGTTTGCCTTTCAGATCGGTATGTGCAGCTTTTACTGCATGGTCACCCAATACTGTGACAAGTATCCCTGCCGTACACACGGCACATACCGCGCGTACAGCCGTACTGCTCGAACCTGCCAGCGTCATATTTATGAACATACTCAGTATATCGGCTGCCAGAAGCCTCAGCAGCACGTTGACGACCTTCATCTTCCCTCACCTTTCATTCCGCAGCATCATGAATCAAAATCAAAATTTCGGGCATAATACCTGCGGAGGTGGTATTATGCCCGATAAACCAGAAACTGACGTTAAAATTTACATTCCGAGAGGTTCTGCCAACAGCGGCAGCACATCACAAACTCCTCAGTCTTCATCGGAACAGTCTGAACAAACTCCGTAGAAGACTGTCTGCGAGAAGTCTATCTTGAAGCCGTGCTCGCCCTCGATATGACGGGTAAGGTCTGCAAGATGTTCACAGTCAAGATGTATCAGTTTGCCGCAGCTAAGACATTTGAGATGGAAATGGCTGCGGCACTGCTCATTATCCTCGATATACTGATAGCAGGCACAGGTCTTGCCATCGAAAGAATACTTGCGGACAATCCCCTGATCCACAAGTTTGTCCAGCTGTCTGTAGATAGTTGCAACTCCCACAGGAGTCCCCTCAGCAGATAAATACGCACTTATCTCCTGAACATTGGTATGCTTCTCTTTGTTTTTTATAAGGTATTCCAGAAGATTTTCCTTCTGCTTGGTATTATAGCCGGACTCTCTTTTCATATCTTCCCTCCGTCACTGTGTAATGACTTTCCAGCCCTCATCGTTAAGCTTAAAAACTATGACTGTTTCAATGGCAGTAGTCTTATCGTCCTTGAGATACTCATATGTGGTCTCATAGCCTTCCTTGACATCAAGTCTGTCCTCTGTCAGTGTTGAAAGGTAAGGTTCACTGAGCTCCACTAAATATGTCTTTACGCCTGCAACCTGCTTTTCGCTGAGTTCCTTTGACGTTTTTATTCCGCTGAACTCATATTTTACATCTCGTGACTTCAGCACATCGCTCTGAGATTCGTTGAAGCTCTTTACAAGATTGTCATACTCGCCGTTTGCCTTCATAGCATCAATTGTCTCATTCGGATACATATATGAATAAAAAATCTCTCCGCCGCCTTCACACTGCATAGCATTGAAGCATTCTCTCAAAGCGTCCTCATATGAAACGCTTTCCTGCTGAGTGACCTTTTCGCTTTTGATCTCTTTCTTTTTCGGCTGACAGCCTGTAAAAATACAGCCTGCTGCCGCTGCTGCAACTATAAAAGCTGCTATCCTCTTCATCATTTTATCCTCCGAAGTATCTGTCTTAGATATATTTATTTTTTCGCAACTCTCGGTGCTTCATCTGCTCTATGGCAGGCGCTGTCCTTCTTTTCGGCAAGTGCCACCTCGAAGTTTTCCAGCGCGATGAGCAGCATGGAAGGAAGGAGCCTTCCCTTGTATTCGCGGATCACACGCTCGAAATCGCCGCTTCTTCGCATAAGTTCAGCTGCAAGAAGTATCATATCGGGATTGGCTGCGAACTCTGCCCTGTGAAGATCATATATCCTGAGAGCTGCTCTGCGGCACTCTGCTGCCTTTTCCTTGTCTTTCTCATCGTCATAGTACCACGCAGCGAACAAGCAGGCTTTCACAGCCTCTTCGTAGACCTTGTTCTTCTCGCATACCAGGGACATTTTCATGAACTTCTCAGCAAGTCCGCTTCCGCCGACTGTATTATATCTTTCACTTTCAAGGTATTCCCTTGTGAAGCGTACAGGTATATCTATAGATGCATTGCAGTATCCGCAGTGCGGACATTCGCTGACCCAATATTTCAGATACGAACGGTGCTCACCATTCGGTCTCATGTCAAGATCGGGAGTGCTCGTATCGGGATCAAACTCTGCAACAACAGTCTGCACGGAGCTTTCTCCGCAGACTGCGCACACTATTTCTTTTTCCTCTGTTCTGAATGGCATACCACCGTCTCCTTACTTCTGCTTGATACGGAAACTGCTGTTGCGTATCTGTGAAGCATCAAAGCCCTTCGGCTTACGGTCTTCACGCTTTCTGTTGTTTGGTCTGCGCTCGGACTTCTGCTGCTTCTCCTCTTCGTCGTTAAGACGCATGGTCAGGGATATGCGGTTTCTCTTGAGGTCAACGTCAAGAACTCTTACCTTTACGACCTCTCCCACCTTTACGGCTTCAAGAGGGTGCTTGATGTAGCGGCTGCATATCTGAGAGATATGAACGAGACCGTCCTCGTGGACACCGATATCAACAAAGCAGCCGAAGTCTATGATATTGCGGACTGTTCCCACAAGCTCCATACCCGGCTTCAGGTCTTTTATCTCCATAACATCGCCGCTCCTGAGAAGAGGTGCGGGGAGCTCGTCACGAAGGTCACGTCCAGGCTTTTTGAGTTCGCCGATGATGTCGGTAAGTGTGGGGACACCGATACCGAGGTTCTTGCTGATATTATCAAGACCGATGCTTCCTGCCTTCTCTGTGATGCCCTCAGCTCCGCTGCCTGCGATATCGGCAAGTGTGAATCCGCACTCGCTGAGCAGTGATGCTGCTGCTTCATAGCTCTCGGGGTGAACAGCGGTATTGTCAAGAGGATTCTTTCCGTCGCGGACTCTCAGGAAGCCTGCACACTGCTCGAAAGCCTTCTTGCCCAGCTTCGGAACTTTAAGGAGCTCCTTGCGGTCTGTGAATCTGCCGTTTTCCTCACGGTAGGTAACGATATTCTTTGCAACTGTTGCGTTGATGCCTGCGATATAAGAGAGAAGCGAATGTGAAGCAGTATTCAGATCAACTCCGACGGAGTTAACGCAGTCCTCGACAACGCCGCCGAGGGCTTCGCTCATACGTGCCTGAGGCATATCGTGCTGATACTGTCCTACGCCGATAGCCTTTGGGTCGATCTTTACAAGCTCTGCAAGCGGATCCTGCAAACGGCGGGCAATGGAGATAGCTCCTCTTATTGAAACGTCATACTCAGGGAATTCCTCGGCAGCTACCTTGGAAGCGGAGTAGACGGAAGCTCCTGCCTCGCTGACTACCATGTAGCTTACGTCCTGCGGCACTTCCTTGACTATCTCTGCGGCAAAGCTCTCCGTCTCGCGTGAAGCTGTACCGTTTCCGATAGAAATGACATTGACATTGTATTTCTGTATGAATTCCTTGACCTTCTTCTTTGCAGCCTCAACTGCTCCTGCCGAACCTACAGGATAGATGATAGCTGTATCCAGTACCTTGCCTGTGCCGTCGATGACAGCTGTCTTACAGCCGTGTGCGTAACCCGGGTCAAGACCGAGGATAACGCTGCTTTTAAGCGGCGGCTGGAGAAGCATCTGACGGAGATTTGCTGCGAATACCTTTATTGACTCCTCAGCAGCCTTTGCGCTCATCTCTGAACGTATCTCACGCTCGATGGACGGGAATATAAGTCTCTTATAGCTGTCTGCGGCAGCTGCTCTTACGAGCTCACCGCAGGCATTGTTAGCCTTGATATATTTGCCGAAGATGACATCGGTCGCCATAGTCTCGTCAAGGGTAACGGATACCTTGAGGAAGCCCTCCTTCTCACCTCTGTCAAGGGCAAGTACACGGTGATTTGCCACCTTCGGGATAGCCTCTGCGTACTCATAGTAGTTCATATATACGCTCTCAGCCTCGGGGTCTGATGCCTTGGATACCAGCTCGCCCTTATCGCCTGCAAGGGCACGGAGCTTCTTTCTGATATCGGCATCGTCGGAGATATCCTCAGCGATTATGTCCATAGCTCCCTGAAGAGCGGCCTGAGCGTTATTGATCTTCTTCTCCTCGTCGATGAAGGCTTCTGCTTCCTTCTCAGGCTCTGTGGAATTCTCCTGAGCCATGAGCATCACTGCAAGAGGTTCAAGACCGTTCTCACGGGCAATGCTTGCACGGGTACGGCGCTTTGGCTTGAACGGACGGTATATATCCTCGACCTCTACGAGAGTTACAGCTGCACTGATAGCAGCTTCTATCTCGGGAGTCATCTTCTCCTGCTCTGTGATAGCGTTCGTTACCTCCTCCTTGCGCTTTTCCAGGTTGCGGAGGTACATGAGCCTGTCATAGAGCTCACGGAGTATCTGGTCATCGAGAGAACCTGTCAGTTCCTTACGGTAACGGGCGATAAAAGGTATAGTCTTATCGTCGTCGATAAGTGCGACAGTATTGTCCACCTGCTCCTGTTTAAGTCCGAATTCCTTTGCCAGTGTCTTGTTGATATCCATAATTTATCCTTTCATGTTTACGATATAAGGACCGTCGTCGCTGCGGCGGTCCTGTAAGTCATATTATTGTTCCTGCTGAGTGCCTGCCGCTGCCGCAGCAACAGTGGGCGTAACAGTCATTGACTCGGCGCGTTCCTCATTCCAGCGGTCAAGCCACGAAAACAAGGTCTTCGCAATATCCTTGTATACATTAACGCTGTTCTTTTCCACAAGAACATCATGACGCATACCTTCAAAAAGTCGGTGAGAAATGCTCTCATAGCCGCTCTTTTCGAGCTTGCCCATCATACTCATGAACTTCTTCTCCGAGATCATTGCAGGGTCGTCCTTACCCGATATAAAGCGTATGGGCAGTGAAGGATTCTTCACCTGCCAGCCCCCTGAAGACTGAGAGCTCTTTACAAGCCACAGGAACTCCTGATAGCCGTTAAGGGTAGGTCTGAAATTACAGAGAGCGTCCTCGTTGTACGCAAGGACAACGTCTGCATCGCTGCATCTCCATGAATTAATGGGATCTTCAAAGAATTTGCCGAAGGTATCATCAATGGTATTGAAAATCTTCTCGCTCCTGAAACGGCTTCCCGGGCGCTTGGACGCAACAGAGTTTATGGCTCTTGTCACAGGCGAAAACGAACTGTAGCATATCGTTCCCAGAAGAACGAGTCCGTTGAGCTTGTCATCGTTCTCCTTCAGGAAGCACTTCGCCCCTGCCGCACCCAAGCCGCTTGCCAGCATAAATACAGGCACTTCAGGATATGCTGCCCTGATTCTTTGGTTGAGCTGTGCTATGTCACTTATAAAGCCCTCGCCGCCCTTTCTGAACATAAATCCCAGATCATCAGGCTCAACGATACTTTTTCCGTGACCGCGGTTATCGTGTATAACTGTAATGAAGCCCTGCTCGGCAAGGTAATCCATAAACGGATAATAGCGTTCCTTGTGCTCATTCATGCCGTGAACTATCTGCACGATGCCATTTATATCACCCGAAGGCACTGCGAGAACAGCTGAGATCACAAGTCCATCAAAATCAGAAGTAAATTCAAATTCCTTCAGATCAGCATTAAGCATAAAGTTCCTCCTGTCGAAAAGCGGAAAAAATAAAATTAATGTACGAATAATATTATAACACAGAATGTCCGAAAATGCAACTGTTCCTTTTCATCTGAGAGCCGAATATCTTTTCGTCAGCACTGCCGCCTCATTCAGAGGCGGCATTTTTCGCTTTCTTTTTTGTCCTGTCAACAAGCTCATGGCTCATTTCAAGGAGAGCTGTTACCTGTCCGATATCAACACTGCCGTCCAGAAGCACCGACACCCAATTATTCTTGTTCATGTGATAAGCAGGCACTATCCCCTTCATGGCAAGCAGCGAACCTGTCATCAGGTGGCTGCATTTCACATTGATGATATCCAACTTTCCCGTATCGGGAAGTCCGATCTTTCTGCCGTCAACGTTCATGATTATGGCATACCACTTATTGTTTCCGCAGCGCAGGACTCCGCAGTCAGGTGTCCTGCTCCAGAGATATTCGGGCTTTGTGCCGAAGCGTTCCTCAGCGAACTCCAAAACAGCTTCTTTCATTTTCTTTTCAGCCATAGCTCAGTTCTCCGACTGCCTGCGAATCTCGTCGCGCAGACGCAAATAACAGGCGTTGCATATCTCGCAGTCCTTTGCAGCACGATGAGCTCCTGTAATCTCTATGCCGTAGTAAGCCGCTACAGTAGTTTGTCGGCGGTCGGGCAGCATGGTCAGAACTTTCCGTGCAAAGCGCAGAACGTCTACGAAATCATTGCTCAGGCAGATCCCGTGACAGCGCAGAAGGTTGTCATACAGGAAATTGATGTCAAAGTTGACATTGTACCCCATGAGCATATCATTCCCTGCAAAATCGTAAAAATCCTTAATAGCAGTATCTATTTCGGGAGCATCTTTCACCATATCGTTAGTGATGCCTGTAAGCTCGGTAATAAAAGGCGCTATGGCGCTGTGGGGTCTTATAAGGGTATTGAAGAAGGCAGTTTTCTCGCCGTTCCTGTAGCGCACCGCAGCTATTTCGATTATCTCGCACTCCTCTGGCGAAAGTCCCGTAGTCTCTATATCCACAACGCAGTAATCCTCGGGAAAAGCGATCCTGCTCTTTCCCTTTTTTCTCTTTATGCGTTCCACGCAAAAGCTCCTTTCAGTTATTTCCGAATACATTATAATATACCAGCCCGAAAATGTCAAATCAGCAGGCATCGTGACGCTGCACCCTTGCCACGCTGTCGCTCGTTAACTCGCTCACCTTACCGTCATGGACGTTCGCTTTTATAAAAAAACAGCCGACTCACCCTTTCCCCATGGTTTGTCGGCTGTTGATATTATATTATATTATTCGGTAGCCTGGAATACGGCTCTTACAAATGAATAGAGAGCCGAATGGATAGAATCGTCACCGTGGTGACCACCCTGAACTACGTGCCATACATGAGGTACGCCGTTCTTGTTGAAGTTGTTGTGATAGCCCTCAGGAGTATTCAGTCCGACAACATCGTCCTGAGTACCGCCTGTTATCATTACGAGGTGAGGTGTCTCCTCCTCGCTGTTCCACTTCCATGCGCCCGAAGCACCTGGGGCAGGACAGATAGCGCCTACGTAGCCGAACTTATCGCCGTACTTCATACCGATCTGGAGCGATTCCATACCGCCCATAGAGAAACCTGTTACAGCGGTATTGTCTCTGCCTGTAGCAACGCTGTACTTCTCCTCGATATGCGGCATAAGGCTGTCTACGATATCATCAACGAAGTTGTTATAGCCCTGTACAGAACCCGCATCGCCGAAGCCTGTAGCACTGTTCATCGTTGCACTTGTGAATATCAGCGGACAAACAACTATCATATCCTTAGCTGCGCCTTCGGCAATAGCGTTTCCGACGATCTGTCGAGTATACATTACACCGTTGCCCTTTGTTATCATACGATCCTCGTTCTCGAAGAAGCCGTGGAGAACATAGAGTACAGGATACTTCTTGCTCGGATCATAATCAGCAGGAAGAAGTATATTATAAGGTTTGTTCTTATTAGCCTTCTTTGAGTAATAATTTTCCTTCTTGATAGTTCCGTACTTGACTCCTGCCTTCTCCTGATGCGAGCTTGAAGGCTCGTTGTTGACAAGAGAATCCTGAACTATCTTGGTGAGTTCCTCCATAGTGTACTTGCGCTGTCCCGGAACTACAACAGGCTCTACAACAGGGAATTCCTGTATCTTGCCTGAAACGAACTGCATGATGAGCAGAGCGTCATTGAGCTCAAACAGACCGTTGCTGTCAGCATCGGCAGCCTTCAGCATCTTCTTGTCTGTGATACCATTGATAAGTCCTTTTCTTGCAAGTACGATATCCAGTGAATTGATAACGCCGTCGTAATTGATATCGCCCTTATGCATCTGCACGGGAGCAGACGGTTCATCAATGGTCGTGCCTTTATTTGCACCTACTATCTCGTCGATGTAGAAGCTGCACTTAGACTCCTCAGTCTCAACATAAAGCTGTATATCCTTAGCCCCGTCAGGGATCGTAAAGCTTGCGTTCTCAAGATGTGCCCACTTGTCTTTTTCCGCAGTCACCTCTGCTATCTTTGGATATTGTGTTGTTTCGCCGTCGCTGTACTGAAGCGTAAGATAGAATGTCACAGGTGACGAAGTATCTTCTGTCATTACGTATGCACTGAAGGCGTAGTCCTGACCTGCTTTGAAGCCTGAACCAAGACTAACGGTAGCGCCGTTCCACGCTGCTTCTCTTCCGCTGGTATACAGCGAAGATTCGCCTGAACGTGATGTGCCTGTAACGACCTTTACAGAAGCGGATCCGCGTCCATTCCACTGATCCTTTCCTTCCTCGAATGTGCTGTGGAGAAGATAGTCCGATTCAGCAGCACAGGTCGGCATTGCTGCGGCAGCTGAGAGGGCTAAGACCGCAGCTGAGATTGTAGAAATTGTTTTTTTCATTTCCAATCCTCCTTTAACAATATGATATACCATTATTTTTAACATAAAATTCACAAAAAGTCAACCCAATTATTGCGAAATGTTCATACAATAATCACATTTCACGTTATCGTACACAAAAATGCGTCCTTTCGGGATAAAAACAGCATTTTACTGTTCATCATTTTTATGATGTGATAAAAAAAACAACTCATTTTAGTACATTCTAAAATGAGTTGTATCAATTTCTTATCATTTTTTTACGTCAAACTTTCCCAACACACTGTCCGAAGCTTCAATGATCTCGGGTTTGACCTTCTTTTGCAGGATATCCCAGTTAGGTTTTCTGTCCGAGATATTATGTGCATCGCTTCCGAACACGATAGTCCTGCCGTCTTTTATGATGTTCTTTACCATTTTCTTCTCGCTCCAGCTCGTAAAAGCCTCATTATTTACCTGCATGATGCATTCGGACGAAAGTATCTTTTCGAGCTGCTCCTTGCTGTAATACTCAAGGTAGCGGTGAACATGGGCAAGTATGATCTTCAGACTGTACTCAGCGGAGATATTGTATATTTCCTCAGACATCCAGTCAGCGTAATCGCGGTACGGGAGCTCCAGCAAAATGAGCTTCGTTCCCTGTACGGCGAGTTTTTCTATATCCTTTACCTCTGAGAGCCCATTCTCAATTGCGACCTCAGCTCCCAGAAGCATATTTTTTATAGGCGACTTATCTTTGATGGCTTCAAACGCCTCCTGTCTCTTTTCGAGGAAACGTTCCACCGATCTTTCTCTGTGGCAGTAGAAATGCGGAGTAAATATCACTTTTTCAACGCCCTGTTCCTTCATGATATCGAGCATCGCAAGTGATGTTTCCACTTTGTCCGCACCGTCGTCGATACCGGGAAGTACGTGGCAATGGTATTCAGTAAGCATTATTTACCGCCTTTTTTATGTTTGTGGCGGTTAGAGCTTTTCCCGCTGTGATGATGGCTGCCGCTGCTGCTCTTTTTCTTCTCGGAAGATGCTGAACTCTCCTTCTTAGGAGCTGAATCTTTCTTCTCGGAAGATGATGAGCTTTCCTTCTTAGGAGCTGTATCATTCTTCTCATCGGTATCGCTGCTGTCGTCAGTGGTCTCCTCGGGAGATGCTCCATAGCCGTAGCCATAACCATACCCATAGCCATACCCATAGCCTTTTTTGTACTTATAGTACTTGTATCTGTACTTCGAGTAATATTTTCCGCCATGCTTGGACTTAACATCATTCATGATAAAGCCGAGCATATTCATCTGTGAGAACTCTACCTTCTTCATGGCAGCTTCGATATCATCAGTGGTCGTTACACCGTAACGAATGACCATGATGATGCCTGAAACATTCTTTGCAAGCTCCATAGAGTCGGTAACAACATTTACAGGCGGAGTATCAATAATAATAGTAGCATACTGCTCACTGAGCTTCTCAAGAATGGAGGTCATGCTGTCAGAAGCAAGGAGCTCCGAAGGGTTAGGCGGTATCGGACCTGCTGTCATGACATCGAGATTATCCATAACATTTTTTGTGATACACTCGTCAAGGTCTGCCATACGGCTGATAGCAGTTGAAAGTCCCTTTTTATTCTTCAGACCGAAAATCTTGTGCTGAACGCTCTTTCTGAGATCTGCGTCGATAAGAAGCACCTTGTTTCCGCCCTGTGCAAGAGCGATAGCGATATTTGCTGAAGTAGTTGACTTACCGTCGCCGGGGTTTGTAGATGATACCGTGAAGACCTTCTTCTCAAACGGAGAAAGTGCAAACGATATATTTGTTCTTATGGATTTATAGCTCTCAACTACGGCAAAAGGAACGTCCTTATCCGTAAGCTTGACATACTTTGAATCATTTTCTGCATTCTTTTTCTTGTCAGTGCCAAAATCTAATATCTCACCGATGATAGCCTTTTTATAGCGGCTTCCCAGCCAGCCTGATTCCTTGATGGTATTATCGAAGAAATCAATAAGGAATATTATCACCATTACAAGGAAAGCAGCAGCAAGTCCGCCGATAGCTGTATTCTTCTTGACGTTAGGAGCTACAGGAGTATTGTACACCTTTGCTGTGTCAATAGTATTTATCTGTCCTACACCAACAGCCTCGTCAAGATAGCTCGGAGCTACCTTTGCAACAATGTTGCAGATAGCTGCTGAGAGCTCTGCATTCTTTGTAGTTGCGACAAGGTTCAGCGCACTGGTATCCGTAACAGATGATATAGCTATGCACCCACGTATCGACGAAGGTGTGATCTTTCCGTCAACAATTGACAAACTCTCCGAAAGGACATACTCATCAAATGATGCCGAAAGCTTATCCCCTACAGCATTCATTACAGCATCGTCTTTAAGAACTTCCATATATGTATTGATAAGCTGTTTTGAGTTGTTGATGTTATTGTAATTCAGGTCAGGGTTTTCGTTGAAAGACGTGTAGCTTTGTACATACATTGATATGTGCGACGAATATTGGAGCGGCAGAACAAATTTTGAGTAGCAGAATGCACCTGCACCGCCGATGATCACCGCAAGGATTATTATCCATAGCTTGCTGATAAAAAGCGAGAACAGGTCTTTAAGGTCGATCTCTTTTGAATCGTTATTCACTGTCATTACCCCCGTATTTGACATATTACCTTGCTGAGAGTTTGCAAAGTTTGTATTATTTTTCTTGAATATTACAATCAGTAATATTCGTTTCATGTGTCTGCTTATATTATATATTATACAGTTATATTGTGTCAAGCATAAATAAAAAGCAGCATATTTTTTTGTTAACATCTAACAGTTTATCGGCTTAAACTATTAAAAATGTCCAACCATTTGTCGAAAGCATCAATGATATAATTACAATTTACTTCATAAATTATTCAAATTCTCACAACAATCTCGCAACAACCGCTTTTGCCTGTTTTTAGCATCAATCTCAGCTCATTTGCCTTTTCCGAAAAATTCTTTTTTTCACTCATAAAATTATTTTTATCAGTCTTATGACATTTAAGGACTGCTCATTTCTATACAGTTCGTTATATTTCTAACAAATAATAAAGAAAATATATTCACTTAATTGCATACTGTAAATCAAAACAGGGCAGGGATATTTCAGCCGTTAGCTGAATGTGTTCGCTGACGCTTACATTATTATAATTATTCGCCGAAGGCGACACATTAGCTAACGGCTAAAGGCTAATGGCTAACGGCTCACAGCTATAAGAAGAATAGGGAGCTGCCACTTGAAATTCCCTGCGAAACAGGTTATAATAGTTACATAATGTCATAAAACAGCACCACCTCAATGTGAAGTGGTGCTTTGCTGTCTCCCTTATATATTGCCGTCGCAAACATTTTTCAAAAAAATTTTGAAATATTTGAAATATCAGTTTCTTAATGTTGTCTTTATATACAGAGGACCTCACGAAAGGAGGGCTGAAACTTTGAACGACGCGTCGATCATACAATTGTTTTTTGAAAGAAACGAACAGGCAGTTGAAGAAATGAAAAACAGCTACGAAAGGCTTTGCTTCTACATTGCCGGAAATATCCTGTCACAGAAGGAAGATCAGGAAGAATGCGTGAATTCTGCCTACATGGACGTGTGGAGCTCTATCCCGCCGAATAAGCCTGATAATCTGAAAACTTATCTGTGCAGGCTGGTTAAGAACTGCGCACTGAACCGAAAAAAATACAATACCGCTGCGAAAAGGAATTCGGATTTTTCAGTTTCCCTTGACGAGCTTGCAGAATGTATCCCCGACAGGAAAAGCATTGATGAAAGATTATCCGACGAACAGCTTGGAAAAGTCATCAGCAGTTTCCTGAGAACTCAGCCCGAAAAATACCGAAAGGTATTTGTGAGGCGATACTGGTATTCCGAAACTGTAGAGGATATTGCACGTTTTTATGGTATGAATGCAAAAACAGCTGCAACTTATCTTTTCAGAATGCGAAAAAAATTAAAAGCATTTTTGCAGAAAGAAGGTTATATAGATGAGTGATCTGAAATTATACAAAGGCATCAATAATATCGACGATGATCTCATTGAAGAAGCTGACCGCACGCAAAAGCCCATCGTACATCACTGCTATGCGATCGCAGCTTCCGCAGCGGCAATATTCATTGCAGCAGGTGCTACCGGCATCTTCCATACCGGCTGTCCCGACAGAGATCATTCGGTTTATAACAATAATGTTATCTCCGACAATAGCGTAACTACAGCATCTGCAATACCTGAAAAAAGCAGCCTGACTTCCACTCAGACAACAGCTGCAAGTGCGAATAAGACTGCTGCCTCAGAAAAGCCCTCCGTTTCTTATTCAAAAACAAACACGATTCTAACAACAGCTGCATCTGTCAGCACAGCACCTGCAGCAACAACTGTAAACCTCGACAGTTCTGATCCAAAGAACTACGACTTTGAATATGAAGGGAGTATTATTATGAAAAAATATGCCGCATTACTGAGCTCACTGCTCATACTTTCAAACGGAACAGCTGCACACGCACAGCAGCCCACATATATGCCTAAGAACGAAGATATCCAATTTGCTGAAAGAGCAAAGGATTTTATCGAAAAATATGATCTTGATCTCGACCTTAACTGCGACGGAAAGTTTGATATTTTTGACCTTTATGCCTTTTATCGTGCAGAAACCAGCAGCAGACCAAGACAGATAGTCGGAACAACAGTCGGAACGATACCTGATTATATTATGGAAAAATATGAGGATCTTCCAAAGGGCTATACATATGAAGAAACATATATAGACACCAATACAGGTCAAGAAACTACAGACGAATTTGCGTATACTTTAGATACAACATCGTTAGCAGAATACTATTTGACCTATTGTAACGATATAAAACTGGATTATTATGAGCCTGAGTTCTATATTGACAACTGCCCCGATGATTATCATGACGACTTCCCTTACGACTTTATCAGACAGGACGGAAAATCGTGGAGTATGTGGGATTTCCAGAAAACAATGTATATCAAACAGGAGAGCGACGGAAGCTACAGATTCTACAACGAAGACGACGCAAAGACTGCCTTAAAGACTTTGGGTGACTACACTACAAGCTCCGCAATGCGACATATGAAAGATCTGAAAGTCTCACCGATACACGAATTCATAGCTAAGCTCAGATACTGTTCTCACTACACAAGTGCTGACTATCCACTTATGAAGGATTTTGTTGAAAACGGATATGCTGATACTGATATCAATTCCGACGGTGTCTTCGATTTTGAGGATATCATCAAGATAGCTATATTTGCAGACATACATATAGACTGCGAAAGAGATACATTTATAGACCGTCTGTTTTACCCTGAATACAATGAATTCAGTGGTCATTACGGCAGCGAGTACTATCCTCATATCATAACCGAGGAAGAATGGAACAAGGCTTTCACTTTCTGCGATACAGCCGCAAACTACTTCTATACTTCCTCTCCTACGATTCTAACTTATCTTACACAGTATTACCTGACATACAATGAGGTGGATCCGAAGTACTTTGACCCAATGTATTATGAGGAAAGAAACATTGCTCACTACTCTGCATATTCCTGTCCGCGAATATTCTTCGGCTATCTCGGGGATTATAAAGCTTTTTCGGAGAAGTACGGTCCGAGCGCAACAGGAAATACAGAGCGTTCTCCTGAAGAAATAAAACTCTTTGGCTTTACGGAAGAAGAGATAAACGCTGCATTTCCCGTATACTATAAAAAGGTCAAAACAGGCGTTCTTCCTGAGCCCGATATCAACCTCGACGGAAAGATCGACGTTGCTGATTATAATATCCTGTACAATCTGGAATATGAGAGATGTATCCCGTATAGCCGTGACACTATTGCAACTATGATAAGAAATCATCCTGAATTGAACTTCGTGATCGGTATCTCACAGGAGGTACGTGACAACTTCAACACAAACTTCGATTTCAACAATAACGGAATAAGCGGCGACATTCTCGAAATAGACTGCATGATGATGTATATCCTCAATGACATGAGTTCACAGTACGAAACCGAAGATGAAATGAATAAGGCTATCGACAATTTCTACGTTGAACACCCTGAATTGCAGTTTTATGAAATTTTCAGCGAAAAACTTGAAGAGTTCAACAGAAATAGAAATACAACACTTACAGAGCCTGAAGATACAGATGCTCCTGCAAATATCATGGATTCTGTACAGGTACTGAAAAGCTACAGCAATTTCCCGAAGATCAATATATTCAAAACATTATCCGGCGATGCAAACTGTGACGGAACAGTTGATCTTGCTGATTCTATAATGATAATGCAGTCTCTTGCCAATCCTTCAAAATATGGCATAAACGGCAGCGATGACAGTCATATTACCGACGAAGGCTGTTTCCGTGCAGACATCGACGGCGACGGCGTTACAAATATGGACGCTCTCACAATACAGAAATATCTCCTCGGATTATGCAGCATATAATGAAAATTAGGGATAATACGATAAATAACGGCACAGAATATCTGTGCCGTTCAGCTTGTCGAAAAAGTCGATTTCAACTAATAACGGGATTCCAAAGGGACTGTGTTCCTTTGGCAGAGTCCAGAGGCAGCGCCTTTGGTAGGGT
>CACZEJ010000005.1 GCA_902780115.1 Ruminococcus flavefaciens
AGGTCCGCCGTTAAGGAACAGGAACGGAATATCGAACATATTAAGTCCGCCGACAAGGCTTGTTACGAGTGTGTACAGTAAAACTGTCTTTAAGTTTGGTATAGTTATGCGGAAGAAGGTCTGTACACCGTTCGCTCCGTCAATATCTGCCGCTTCATAGATATCAGGGCTGATACCGAGAACACCTGAGATAAGAACTATCATTGTATTTCCGTACCATGTCCAGAACTGAATGAACGCAACGATCAATCGTGCGGCAGTCTTACTTGTGAAGAAGTAGTATGAAGAATCTCTCAGACCAGAACTTACGAGGAAGTCGTTGATAGGTCCGATAGGATAATTGAAGAGTGTGTGATACAAGATCGCGACTGTTGCAGCCGTAATGATGTTCGGCATATAGAAAACGACTTTGAAAAATCCTTTTCCCTTTATCTCATTACTGTGTGATGTGAACCACGCTGTAAGAAGAAGCGCAATAGTTATCTGTGGGAAAAAGTTCATCATCCATATAGCTATTGTGTTCTTGATAGATACACGGAATGAATCATTCTCTAAAATAGACTTGTAGTTAGCAAAGATATCATCTGTAAGGAAGTGATAATTCTCGTTATTGACACCTCTGCAATCTGTAAAACCGAGTGTAGCTGTATAAATTGTCGGATACAGCGTAAATATCAAAAATGCAGCAACAAAAGGAATACTGAACAGATATCCGTATTTAGCATAACTAATACCCTTTAGCTTCGTTTTCAAAGCCGTAAGCCTCCTTTTTATTTTGAGTGCTGTACCGCAGCATTATACGGTACAGCACTGTAGAATTTATTACTTGATGTCGAGCTCGTCTGCAACTTCCTGCTTGAAGTCCTTGATAGCAGCGTCTCTGCCCTTATTGCCTGCTGTGTACTGACGAACCTGACCACGCCACTTCTGGTTGATCTTCTCGTCGTACTGAGTGAGGTTCTTACCGTTTGCAAACTGGTTTGCAGGAACGAATACGTCGAACATATTCTGTCCGCCGAGGAATTCAAGTGAACCGTCAGACATAGCCATAACTGTACCTGAAGCTACGCAGTCCTTTGTACCGCCTTCGCCGTTGAGAGTACCGTTAGCCCACATATACTGGAGACCGTCCTTTGTGCAGTCGAGAGTGATCCAGTTGATGAGTTCGCCTACAGCTTCCTTCTTCTGGCTGTCCTTGTTAGCGATGAGCCATGTACCGCCCCAGAAGAAGCCTACGTTTGGTTCACAAACTGCCCAGTCACCGTATGTGCCTTCGCCAGCCTTAGAACCGCCGCAGTTATCAGCAAGAGTATAGTTGATGAGCCAAGCAGGACCATAGAAACCTAATACGCCCTTCTCTCCCTCATCTCTCATATCAGCCTTCCAAGCCTCTGACCAGTCTTCTGTGTCATTGTGGTAGTTGTTATCCTTGAGCTTCTTAGAAAGATCGAGGAATTCTTCACGCTTTGTATCAATTGTGAGCTTGTCATCAACGATCCAGCCCTTGTCAGAGCTGTTCTCAACAGCGTGCCAGATATCGCCGTCGCCTGATACGATAGCGTAGCCCTTAGCCTTGAGCTCTTCAGCTGCATCGAAGAACTTATCCCACTTACCTGTGCCTGCACCGATCTTTTCAGCTACTGTCTTCGGATCGTCGCTGCCGAATGCGTCCTTAGCGATAGAACGTCTATAGATGAATGCGCCGCCTGTAGCCTGGTAACCAAGACCAACTACATCACCGCTTGGATTTGTACCGATCTCAACGGAGTACTTAGCGATATCAGCATCAGAGATAGCCTTGTCGATATCAATTCCAAGATCCTTGTAAGGTGCAGCATAGCTTGACATATCGCCCTGTGTATACTTGAGAACGAATGCAGCCTCTGCGCAGAAGAAGTCAGGAGCGTCCTTGCCGCCAGCCTGAAGTGCCTTATCAAGAGCAGGCTGATAGTTACCGTCTGTTGTTGGGATAATTGTTGGAACTACTTCATACTTAGCTGCGAAATCAGGGTGTGTCTCCATGTACTTGTCAATCATCTTAGGAACTTCGTCTGTGAATGTCCAGAGATTGATAGTTTCCTTCTTGCCTGAAGAAGATGATGAAGATGATGATGAAGATGATGAACCGCTGCCTGATGATGAGTTGCCCTCATCGTCCTTCTTGCCGCAGCTTGTAGCTGCCATAGAAGTTGCGAGAAGTGCGATTGCTGAGATGACCGATAATGCTTTTTTCATTTTTCTTGACCTCCAAATAAATAAAAATTGGTTAAATATCAATCAGCCTTAAAGACTGAAAAGAACATTGTTTACGATTGACTCGAGCATTTCCTGTCTGCCGCTTGAAAGTGAAGCAGTTACCTCGCCCTTTTCAAGAGCATACTTTTCAAGTGAAGCAAAGTCTGCCTTGCCTGCGATGATATCAGCACCGATACCTGTAGTCCATGAAGCGTATCTGTCGTCAACGAACTTGTCGATACGACCGTCCTCGATGAGCTTGAGAGCTGCTCTGAAGCCGAGTGCGAATGCGTCCATACCTGCGATATAGCTGTAGAAGATATCCTCAGGTGTGAAGCTGCCTCTTCTTGCCTTTGCGTCGAAGTTGAGGCCGCCGTTTGTGAAGCCGCCTGCCTTGATAACTTCGTACATACACATTGTTGTATCATAGATGTTTGTCGGGAACTGGTCTGTATCCCAGCCGAGGAGCGGATCGCCCTGGTTAGCGTCGATAGAACCGAATACACCGTTGTCTCTTGATACACGGAGCTCATGCTGGAATGTATGCTGAGCGAGTGTAGCGTGGTTAGCTTCGATGTTCATCTTGAAGTCCTTATCGAGACCGTACTTTCTGAGGAAGCCCAGAACAGTAGCTGTATCGAAATCGTACTGGTGCTTTGTTGGCTCCTTTGGCTTTGGCTCGATGTAGAAGTCACCGTTGAAGCCGATCGAACGTCCGTACTCAACAGCCATCTTCATAAGACGTGCCATATTGTCGAGCTCAAGACCCATATTTGTGTTGAGAAGTGTCTCGTAACCTTCACGGCCGCCCCAGAATACGTATCCGTTACCGCCGAGCTTTACTGTGGACTCGAGAGCCTTCTTGATCTGTGCTGCTGAGAAAGCAAATACATCAGCAGAAGGAGATGTGCCTGCACCGTGCATGAATCTTGGGTGATCGAAGCACTTAGCTGTACCCCAGAGGCACTTCTTGTCGCCCATAACTGACTTCATGTAATCTGTAACGATATCGAGCTGAGCATTTGTTTCCTTTAAGTTGCCGTACTCAGGAGAAAGGTCACGGTCGTGGAAGCAGTAGTAGTCGATGGAAAGCTTATCCATGATCTCCTTAGCTGCATCTACCTTAGCCTTTGCTCTTGCAGCAGGATCAGCCTGACCCCATGACTTGTCTGTTGTGCCGCAGCCGAACATATCTGTTCCGTCGCCGCCCATTGTGTGCCACCATGAAAGTGCGAACTTCAGGTGCTCACGCATCTTCTTGCCGTTGATGACCTCATCAGGGTTGTAATACTTGAAAGAAAGCGGATCTGTGCTGTCCTTTCCCTTATACTCAATCTTACCGATATTTTTGAAAAATTCCATATTATCCTCCATAATTATACATTTATTTTCAGAGCTGTGCATTCCTTGCCGTTCAGCTTTGTGCTGAGTTCATCAGGCTGTGAAGTTCCGGCATAGAGGGTGAACTCACTGCCTTCCTTGACCCATTCACCTTTTTCATTGACTGCCATGAAGGCTCTTTCAGGGACAGTGATCTGTACGATCTTGCTCTCACCTGCGTCAAGTGCGACTCTCTTGAAGCCGCAGAGGCTGTGGTTGGGAACTGCGTTCTCCGAATAACCTTTGATATAAAACTGGACAACATCTTCAACTGCACGGCTGCCTGTATTCGTGATCTTTACAGAAGCGACGCCGTCTGCGAAGGTGAGCTCCGAACACTTTGTTTCGGAGTAAGTAAGTCCGAAGCCGAAGGGATAAAGTATATTGCCCTCCGAATATCTGTAAGTACGGTTCTTCATGCTGTAATCCGTAAACTCAGGGAGCTTTGAAGCGTCCTCGTAGAATGTTACGGGAAGCTTACCTGAAGGAGATACATTGCCGAAAAGTATATTCGCAAGAGCTCTTCCGCCCAGCTGACCCGGGTACCATGCATGAATGAGTGCATCACAGTCTGCTTCAACATTTATTGCACTGCCTGCCGCAGTAACTATTATCACAGGCTTTCCTGCATTCATCACCGTCTTAACGAGCTTTCTCTGTGACTCGGGAAGTCTCAGATCGTTCTTGTCGCCTGAGGAGAATTCGTTTCCTGTATCTCCTTCTTCGCCCTCTATAGTAGCGTCAAGACCTACGCAAAGTACAACAATGTCCGAATGCTCGGCGATTATTGCAGCTTCTGCAAGTCTGTCGTCAGGCTGACCAAGATTCATGCATCTGTCTTTGTAAAGGTGACTTCCCTCGGAGAAAAGGACTCTACCATTGAATGCTTCGCGGATACCGCTGAGGAAGGTAACATATTCATCAGCTCTGCCGTTGTAGTTTCCTTCGAGAGCAGGAACACTGTCAGCATTTGGTCCGATAACTCCGATAGTCTTGTATTTACTGCCGTCGAGCGGCAGGATACCGTTATTTTTCAGGAGCACCATCGAACGCTCCGAACATTTAAGAGCGTAAGCCTTGTGCTCGTCACAGGCTACGATATCATAATCAAGATCATCGTATTCTGTTGACTTGTCAAACATACCGAGTCTGACTCTCGTCCTCATCAGCTTGATGCACGATCTTCTCAAGTCCTCATCATTTATAAGTCCTTCATTATATGCTTCAAGAAGATGGAGATATGTATTGCCGCAATTGAGATCACAGCCTGCCTTCAGAGCCATTGCAGCCGATTCCGGAGCTGTCTTTGTCACACCGTGATTGGTGTGAAAATCTCTTATTGCCCAGCAATCTGAAACGAAATGGCCATCGAATCCCCACTCTTCAAGCTTCTTCATCAGGAAGCTGCTTGCGCAGGCGGGTTCGCCGTTTACACGATTGTAAGCACCCATAACACTTTCGACCTTAGCTTCTTTTACAAGAGCTTCAAAGGCTGCGATATAGGTCTCGGTCATATCCTTCATATTTGCTTTTGCGTCAAACTCATGTCTTACTGCCTCAGGTCCGCTGTGTACTGCAAAATGCTTTGCACAAGCTGCTGTTCTGAGGACTTTTCCGTCACCCTGAAGTCCCTCTGTGTAAGCGACTCCCAGTCTTGATGTCAGGTACGGGTCTTCTCCGTAGGTCTCCTGACCTCTGCCCCATCTCGGATCACGGAAGATATTTATATTCGGTGACCATAATGTAAGTCCTTTGTAGATATCACGGTCACTGTGTTTAGAATACTCATTATATTTAGCACGAGCTTCAACAGAAGTTATCTCTCCTGCCTTGCGAACTGCGTCTTCATCAAACATTGCTGCAAGTCCGATAGCCTGCGGGAACATTGTAGCAGTTCCTGCTCTTGCAACGCCATGCAGACCCTCGCTCCACCAGTTGTAAGCAGGTATCCCCAGTCTGTCTACACTCGGAGCATCATACTTGAGCTGTTCAGCCTGTTCCTCAACAGAAAGCCTGTCCGTAAGGTCCACAGCTCTTTCAAGCGCGGACAATTCTTCGTCCTTATACTTATCCATAAGCATTCCCCTTTCCAAAATAGTATTAAATTTTGCTTACGAACTCCTCAATGACTTTATCGGGAGCCCAGTCAGTGTTTGAAAGTTCCCACTTTTCCCTGATCGAAGCTGTCTCGCCGGGCTGATAATCTTTCAGCTCGCCCAGAAGTTCGCATTCAAGGAACAAGTCATTGGTGTAAGTTTCGAAGTTACAGCAGAAATCAGGATATTCTGTCAATTCATAGCTATCAAAACTCATTCTGAAAATTCTTCTGCCATTTACGTAGACTATCTGTTTTCCTGTAACGTTAAAGCCTGCCTTGAAAGCTTTCTTTTCCTTTGGATCCTGCCTGAGAAGAGCGTATTTATCGGTAAGTATAAAACGTTCATCACGTATATTGGAGTAGCTCCAGAGAGCCATCGTCCTGTTAGGAAGGAAGCCCTTATCCTCTCTGCAAAGAGGGATTATCTCGGTTCCGCCTGCCGCAAGTCCTGTAACAGACCACGGAGCGAACTTAACAGGCTTATCGGAGCAGTTTGTGATCCTGTTTTCAATAGTGACCGAGTTATCATCACTCATTGTGATAACAAGTTCAAACTGCTTGTCAAATTTTGTTTTAGCCGGCGTAAGGATAAGTGTGTTTCCGTTGAAATCAGCTTCGACCTTTGAGTTGTCGGGGAGATAAGTCTCGGGCATCACTTCGGGAGCACACCATATTCTGTGTCCGCCGTAAGCATACCAGACTCCGTAGCCGTTGTTGATCTCATAGAAGTTTCTGTCAACGTCCTCGAACAGAACGTTTTCGCCGTCCGAAAAACCAAAGAAAACGATTCTTGGTCCAACATCTATAGTGCAGATCAGTTTGATCCTGCCATTATCGAGACAAAGACATTTTCCATAGTTTTTATAATCGGTATCATAACATTTAACAGACATCACACATCACCTTTCGTTTGCTCTAATGATATTATATACTACTTTGACAATTTATACTAATCAAATTTTGCGGCTGTGTAGTCAAGAATTGCTAAGATTTACACAATTTCTTCAAACTCCCTTTACAAATATTATGATAATGTTGTATAATAAGGTCAAGAAAGTCAAAGCTTTGTGAACATTGACATATTTTTCACAACAATATTTGGTCAAGGAGGCTAATCATGATTAAAAATCTTTCCGGCGATTACGAAACGGTAGAATACGAAAACCAAAGATTTGTCATGCTCTATGATAATGACGAGGTGGAAGAATACCCTACTCACTGGCATAACGCCGTAGAAGTCATAATCCCCTTGCATAACGGTTTTACAGTCACAGCAGGAGGTATTGATTACCACCTGAATGAAAAAGAGATAATTATCATCCCGCCGGGCGAACTCCATTCTATGCCTGCGCAGGAAGGCAGACGCATCATTTTCCAGTGCGATAACAGCATAATAAGTGATATTCCCGCTCTTGAAGCCATTATCCCCGTATTCTCGCAGGCGCTGCATATTACTCCCGACGTTAGCAAGGAGCTGTATATACTGTCACGCAAGAGCATACTTGATATCTACTCCGAATACTATTCAAAATCTGCTCTCGCCGATGTAAAAATATACATTGATCTTATAAAAATGCTTACTGCTGTTCGTGAGTTCCAGCTCACTCAAGCCGCCGATGCTTTTACAGGAGACCCCACAAGCCGTGATGATACCAAAAAATTCAGCATGGTCATGAAGTACATCAACCAGAACTATATGTACGAGATACCTCTCGAAAAGATCGCATCTATCGCTGGTTACAGCAAATACCACTTTTCGCGCATCTTCAAGAAGTACAACAACGTATCATATATACAATATATCAACAGCAAGCGCATAAAGGCTGCGGAAAGGCTTCTCATCGACCCGAATCTCTCTGTTACGGAAGTTGCTATGCGAGCAGGTTTCGCAAGCCTTACCACCTTCAACCGCGCATTCAAAAAAGCCAAGAACTGCACACCAACAGAATTCAAGACCCTGTACAAAATATCAGATCATACATGATAAAAAGCTGTGATGAATATTCATCACAGCTTTTTATGCGTTATACAAGGCAAAGGGCGATACATTATGTATCGCCCTTGACCTTATGTATAATGGAAGGATAAAATCTTACACTATAAGATTTTACTGCTTGTTATAGGTTACCCACTGGTAACGTGCTGTAAGAGGAGTTTTTCCGTCGTAGTGTGCAAGCCACTCGTCAACACCTCTTCCGGGCCATGTGTTCATCATGATCTTGCCTGCTGTCTGAGGAATATTGCTGGTCGCAGTATATACAGGCTTGCCGTCAACATACCATGTAATGTGGTCGCGCTGCCAGTCAAAGCCATATGTATGATAGCCCTGAGATGCATCAAAACCAAGGTCATACATCTTCTCATGGTTACCCTGACCATTTGTATAGTAGTTGAACTGCACCTTTGTTGTATCCTTGCCGAGTATCTCTATGTCGATCTCGTCCCAAGGATTATTGTCGGAAGGTCCTGTGTATGTAAAGAATGACGAAACAACGCCGTTATTCTTTATTGCCTGCATAGAGGTCTCATAATAGCCGAAGCCGTAGAAATCATTTGTCCTGTACTCAGCACCTGCATAGTGATACTTGCCCGAGTAATCTCTGTCGATCGTAAGCTGAAGCGCTCCGTCCTTGAAAGCAGTCTGCGATTTGTACCAGCCGCAGTCAAAGGGATCGCCGTTCTCCCAGCCGTCGGAAGCAATAAAATAACGTGATGAACCATTTCTGAAATCGTCGCCCATTGTTGTGCCCGACTTCATAGGAGTACCGTAATCAACAAGACCTGAAGCTGTCACATTAGACTGCTGCTGATTATTATTGTTGTTTCCCTGTTCCCATGGATTCTGCCAAAGGTTCTGGTTCTGGTTGTTATTATTGTTATTGTTGTTCGAGCCGCCTGACTTCTTGTATGTTACCCACTGATAGCGAGCAGTAAGCGGAGTTTTTCCGTCATACTGGTCAAGCCACTCATTAACACCTCTGCCCGGCCATGTATTCATCATGATCTTGCCCGCAGTTTTCGGGATATTCTCAGTAGCTGTATAAACAGGCTTTCCGTCAACATACCATGTGATATGATCGGGCTGCCAGTCGAAACCGTATGTATGGTATCCCTGAGAAGAATCGAATCCGAGGTCGTACAGCTTCTCATGGTTGCCCTGACCGTTTGTATAGTAGTTGAACTGAACCTTTGATGTATCCTTGCCGAGTATCTCTATGTCGATCTCGTCCCAAGGATTGTTGTCGGACTGTCCTGTATAGGTAAAGAACGAGGAAACAACGCCCTTATTCTTTATAGCCTGCATAGAGGTCTCATAGTAACCGTAATGATAGAAATCATTTGTCCTGTACTCAGCACCTGCATAGTGATATTTGCCTGAATAGTCCTTATCAATAGAAAGTGTCAGAGCACCGTCCTTGAAAGCAGTCTGTGACTTGTACCAGCCGCAGTCAAAGGGATCACCGTTCTCCCAGCCGTCAGAAGCGATAAAGTATTTTGACGAACCGCTTCTGAAGTCATCGACCATATCAGCGGACTTATCTATTTCGGTACCGTAGTCCTTGATACTGCCCTGCTGCTGATCGTTGTTATTATTATTGTTGTTATTGTTCCCCTGTTCCCATGGATTCTGCCAAGGGTTCTGGTTATTGTTATTGTTGTTATTGTTGTTATTATTAGAAGCTCCGTTCTTATCGTAGGTCACCCACTGATAACGTGCTGTAAGCGGAGTTCTGCCGTCATAATGATTGAGCCAGCTGTCAACACCTCTGCCCGGCCATGTGTTCATCATGATCTTGCCCGCAGTTTTAGGAATGTTCTGGTTCGCTGTGTAAACAGCCTTGCCGTCAACATACCATGTAATGTGATCAGGCTGCCAGTCGAAGCCATATGTATGGAACGCCTGAGAGGAATCGAAGCCAAGGTCGTACATATACTCATGGTTGCCCTGACCGTTGGTGTAGTAGTTGAACTGCACCTTTGTCGTATCCTTGCCCAGTATCTCTATGTCGATCTCGTCCCACGGATTGTTGTCGGACTTTCCTGTGTAGGTAAAGAATGAGGAAACAACACCTGTATTCTTTATTGCCTGCATAGAGGTCTCATAGTAGCCGTAGTGATAGAAATCAGTAGTTCTGTACTCAGCACCTGCGTAGTTATACTTGCCCGAGTAGTCCTTGTCGATGCTCAGATTAAGTACGTTATCCTTGAATGAAGTCTGCGACTTATACCAGCCGCAGTCAAAGGGATCGCCGTTCTCCCAGCCATCAGAAGCTATGAAATATGTAGCCGAGCCGTCACGGAAGTCCTCGACCATAGTTGCGCCCGAGTTCATAGGAGTTCCAAGATCAGGAAGCACAGACTTAGGAGCCGTCGTTGTTGTAGTGGTGGTCGTTGAAGTTGTAGTCGTTGTGGTAGTAGTTGTAGTGGTAGTTCTTGTAGTAGTTGCTGTCGTAGTAACAACAGGCTGCCAGTTGCTTGCATACGACTCGGGAAGCTGAGTTATGCCGTGCAGAAGATACTTCTGAAGGGAAAGAGCATCGCTGCTCGTAACCGAAGTACCGTTCTCATAAACGTCAGCATTTCTAAGTCCCTGAGCTGTGATGTGATGCCGATCCGAGCCGTTGATGCCGTACTTATCGGGATTTGCAAGTGACTGCATGATGATGACAACATCGCTCATATCAACTATGCCGTCGCAGTTAGCATCTCCCCACATTGTTACGCCGTCAGCCGCCGAACCTGCCCCAGATACAGCAGTCAGGCATGAAGCCATTGTTGCGCTGGCTGCAAAAACAGCCGCACAACGTTTCAGTGTGTGCTTTTTCATAATCCGCCCTCACATTCCGTGACATTGGTCACTTGATATTTACATTATATGCAACGGAACACGAAGGAAAACAGCTTTGGAAGAAATAGTGTTACGTTACATTTTGTGCCATTTTGCGGTATTCAGACGGAGTATATCCCGTCTGTTCCTTGAACTGTCTTGCGAAGTGAACATAGCTGTGATAGCCGCTGCTCACTGATATATCAGTAATATTCATATTTGTAGTGGAAAGTAGCATTTTTGCATAGCTGACTCTGCTTTTCACGAGATCTTCAATAAATGTCATGCCGAAATGCTTTTTATAAGCGTGTTGAAAAGCCGAGCGGCTCATACGCACCTCATGTGCGGTGCTGTCAACACTGCGCTGCTCATAAGGGCGGCTGTATATCTTATTGCGCACAGTTGATATAAGCTCGAACTGTGTGCTTTTTCTGCCTGAGATACTGTTCAGGCTCATTTCACGTATCTTTATGAACATGAGGCGCATAAAAAGTGCTGCGGACTCATTTTTGCAGGGATTGTCAGAATATCTTTCATAAGCAATGGATTTCACGCAGTAGCTCAAAAATTCCAGTGACATTGTAACTGCCGTTTCAAAGGGGATCCCCATTTTGAGGAACTCTTCCTCCTCAGCCTTATTATCGAAATCGAAGTGTACCCAGTCATTTTCAAACACGTTCAGAGGCACACAGCGATAGCGCTGAGGTCTGCCCTTTGGGTAAATAAAGACCGATCCCGCGGGTGTAACTGTCTCCTTGCCGTCAATTTCAAACACAGCGGGTGTCCTGACGAGAAGAAGCAGATAATCTCCGCTACCATCGGGTCTGTCGATAAAGAAGTCTGCATCATGGCAGTGGTCGAATCCAACATTGTTAATGATCATTGTCAAATCTCCGTTTTCTGTAAATTTACGATTAATGACAAATCCCTGATCCAACGATCTTGACCTTAATTATTCATTTAGTAGATTATAACATTTTCAAGCCTATTAGTATATTATTTTAGTGTAAAAAATAGTAATTATATGATATCTGCATAAAATGTTATCCCCTGCTCTCGCAGGGGATAACGCAAGATCATTGGTTTTCTTTTGTAAAATCAGGAAATTTGTACCGTTTTTTATACTCTTTCGGAGTTACTCCAAGATACTTCTTGAATATCTTGATAAAGTAACTCTGTGAGCTGAAGCCAAGCAGATTGCTGATTTCAGAGTCGGTGTACTCCGAAAAAGTCAGCAGATTCGCAGCTTCTTCAGCTTTTGTCTTGCTCACGTAATTGCTGAATGCGATACCTGTCTCCGCTTTAAAAAGCCTTGAGAGATACGCCGGGCTGATCTTGAGGTACTCAGCAGCGTCCTCTATCATTATCTTTCCATGAAGATGATCGCTGATATAATCAAGAGCTCTGACGATCTGCTTTGAGTAGATGCCGCTGTTGCGCACTCTTCTCATATGGCGTGTATAGCCCTCGATCATCTCCTGATGAACGGCATGGACTTCATCTTCCGTGCGGCATTCATCAGCCTTCATGATATAGATATCGCTGAGATTATACGCCTCTTCAAGAGTCATGCCGCTGTTGATGCAGAAACGGGCTATCAGCGCAGCAGAAATCGAAAAATGATATTTAAGATTTCTGAGGGGATCCTTGCTCAGGACTCCGTAGCCTTCTCCGCAAAGCGGTGTGGCAAAAACCTTTACAAGCTCGATATTACCCGAGCATATACTCTCATAACAAGCGATCTCTCTGTCAAATGGGGCGTGTTCAAAGCCCTCTTCACGTTTCAAAAAAAGGTGGGATGAAATGTATTTTTCAGTATAATCACTCATGTCTGACACCTCACATTTTTTATACTTTACCCCATTATACCATTTATTTATGAACTATTCAAGTATTTTGATGCATCTCAAAGCAAGCTCACCACACATTTTGTGCATGGCGAGCTTGCTTTGTTATTATTAAGGTGTCATTATCCGTTCTCGTGGAAGAAATAAGGGAGTGCGTCATAAATGTAATGACGTACCTGCGGCCACCAGTGTACATTGCCCTTTGCTTCGAGGAAATACAGATTGCCCTTCGAGAAGTCTGATGTATAGGTAAATACATCTGTATTCTTCTTGAGCTCGTTTATCATAGGCACCATATTGCCATATGAAAGGTCTTCGGTACCTGTTGCTGCGAGAACGAAATACTCATTAGGCTTGAAACCTGAATTTCTTGCTGCACTGAGCACCTTGTTCGCACCGTCCCAGCAGTGACCTGACAGAGGCATGAAGTATGCTATAATATCGAGGTTATTATTGAAGTTTGCCCATGTAGAACCGCCGCCCATCGAGAATCCGCCGTATGCACGGTGGTATCTTGAATCTCTGAGTCCGTCGATAGTTGTATTCTCCGCATATGTGGAATACTTGCCCTCAACGTAAGGAATAATGGACTTGCGCATTTCTTCCCATACAGCGTCAGCGCTCGGAGCCTTATTGAATGTAGGAGTTACAACGATCATAGGCTCGATATCGCCGTTTGCGATCATATTGTCGAGCATGATGTCGATGTTTATGTCATTGTCGTTGAAGCAAGTCTCCTCGCTCTCTCCGCCGCCGTGCATCAGGTAGAAGACATTGTACTTCTTGGACTCATCATATCCGTAAGGCAGATATACGTACATATTCTTATTGCCGTTGATGCCGTTGTAGTTTTCCTTTACAACTTTACCATGGTTTGCAGGCTGTCTGAAATAACTGTCGGGAGCTGCCTTATACTGAAGATTTGCGCTGTAATTAAAGTCGCTCTTAACAGGCTCAGGTGAATTATCAGGGAACTCCTTGATCTTGCCGAGGATAAACTCTTGTATAAGAACGAGGTCATTGAGTTCAAACTTTGTGCTCTGGTCAACGTCTGCAAGCTTAAGGAGGTCTGCGCTCTGATTCTTGGAAAGGAGCAGCTTTCTTGCATCTACCATATCCATAGAATTGATGCGTCCGTCGGAATTAACATCGCCGAGTATGAACTTGCCGCCCTTGGCCCCTTCAATGACAGTGCCTGCCGAAGCAGCTTTGATGTCGTCGATGTAGAAATCGCCTGTGGACTTGTCGGTCTCAACGTAGATATAAACATTCTCAGCTCCCGAAGGAATGATGAAGTTCGTATCAGTGAGCTGCGCCCACTTGCCCTTCATAATATCGGCGGAATCTATCTTGATGTATTTAGTCTCGTCGTCGATATCGTACTGCATAGTGAAGTGGAATTTATCCACATCTTTGCCGCTGTCATACATTACGTTAGCGCTGAAGCTGTAGCTCTGTCCAGCCTTGAATCCGCTGCCGAGAGCTATAGATGCGCCCTGATACGCCTCTGATCTGCCTGAGCAGTAAAGAGACTTGCTGCCTGCGAAGGAGTACTTGGAAGAGGTCTCGACCTTAGCGCCTGCTCTGCCTTCCCAGTCGCCGACACCGCTCTCGAAGGACTCTTCAAGGAGATAACTGCCTGCGTCAACCGACTTTTTAGGCGCAGTAGTAGTTGTTGTTATATTTGTTTTTGGTGTGCTTGTAGAAGTTGTCACGACAGGTGCAGTCTCGGCATCTCCGAAGCGCCACCAGTCAACATTCAGAAGGTAGCCGCTGCCGCCTGTGAATTTAAAATACAGGTCATGCTCGCCGCTTGCTCCGCTGATATCGCAGGAAACTTCTTTCCATTTCTGCCAGCCGCCTGTGCCCGATACCTTGCAGGTGCCTATCTTCTTGCCTGTAAGGCTGTCGAGGTATATCTCGATATCACCGCCGTCTGTATTTGATGCAACACTTGCGGTGAACTTAGTTGTACCCTTGCCGAAGTCAACGCCCTTGACCTTAACGTAGTCGCCGTTTTCGATATTGGCTATATCCAGACCGCCCTCGCTGCAGGTCTCGGTCTTGATGCCCTTTGAGAAGCATATGTTCTCAGCTTCAACGCGCTTGTATGGGTTGAGGGTCTCAAGCTGCGCAGGACCTTCCTTGGTAGGAGTTATTGTCGGGATCGAGCCGTCAGCGCCGTACTTGAACTCGTCAATGCAGACACTTCTGTCGAAGCTTCCACCGCCGGGAAGGCTCGCATCATGATAAAACAGGTACGAATGACCCTTGTAGTCGATAACTCCGGGGTGGTTTGTAAAGCAGTTGTAGGGCTTCATCACCTGACCGCCGTAAGTCCACGGACCTGTCGGAGAAGGAGCTGTCGAGTAGCCTATGCTCTCTCCGCTGTCACTTCCGTAAAATGCGGCAAAAACAAGATAATACAAGTCGTTGCGCTTGTAGAACCACGGACCTTCGCCGTAAGATGAAGCCTTGTTGCTCGAAGGACCGAAAGTTGAAGCGTTCATTTCAAACTTGCCGATGCTGCCGTTGAGTGAGATCATGTCCTCATTCAGCTTGACATAATAGCAGGTCGGATTGCCGAACATGAGCCATGCCTGACCGTCGTCGTCGATAAATACCGTAGGATCAATATAATCCCAGTTAGGTCCGCAGAGCGGTTTGCCTAAAGCGTCCTTGAAAGGACCCGTCGGGGAATCGGCAACAGCAACGCCTATGCATCTGCCGCCTCCGTTTTTGTTTTCGAGAGTAACGTAGTAATAGAACTTTCCGTTGCGCTCGATGCACTGAGCTGCCCACGCGGAGTCTTCTTTGCCCCATGTGAACGAATCCCATGAAAGGATCATGCCGTGGTCTGTCCAGTTCTGCATATCCGTCGAGGAGTAGCAGTGCCAGTCAGGCATATAGTAAAAGTCGGAGTTATCCTTGTCACGGCCTGTATAGAGGTATACAGTGTCGTTGTAGACCATCGGTGCGGGATCCGTACTGTAAATGGTCTGGATAGCAGGGTTATCCGCTTTTACATCAGCCGAAGCGGCAAATGTTGCCGGAATAGCCAGAGCTGCAGCCGTTACGATTGAGAGGAATTTTTTCATAAGTCTGCCCCCATTTTTTAAATTTTGCGTATGCAATTTCCCTTCGTGCGTGTATTTTATAAATTATATATAAAATACACAATTATTTATTTTTATATTACTAAAATTATAATATTTGGCATATTGCACTTTATACCAATTTTTTGTCATTTATGGTAATTTAGTTACCTTCGTTGTGCTATTTGTACAATAAATCTTATATTTTCGTTAATTAAAATAATCCATTTTGTACATTCGTTACATTATCCACCTTATCAGCAAATTTTGAGTTGCTTTCATTACAAAAATGTTGTATAATTATATAAATATACATTTTTATTATGCTATAAACAGCCGTTTACATTTTGTTAGCAACTTTTAGTCATATTTAACTAAGGTCACAATATTTGGCTTGCATTTTGTCGTCGTTTTAGCTATAATAGAATGTGTAAACGAATTGGAATTGGGCCATTGCCACAGGGGATTACTAAAATCATGACATTGCTTAATTAAACAAAGGAGTGATTTAAGTGAAAATGGCAAAAATCAAAAAAACGTTATGTGCTGCTGTTACGGTCTTAATGGCAGCTGCAAGCATCCCAACGATCACTAACGCTGCCGACTATCAGGATAAGGGCAGTACAGGCGGATTCGATTGGGAAGTCTGGAACCAGAACGGTCAGGGCAACTTTTCATGGAAGCCTTCCGCAGGTTCTTTCACCTGCTCATGGAGCGGTATCGAGAATTTCCTCGCACGTATGGGTAAGAACTACGACAGCCAGAAAAAGAATTACAAGGCTTTCGGAGATATCGTTCTTAACTACGATGTAGAGTATACTCCAAAGGGAAATTCTTATATGTGTATCTACGGCTGGACAAGAAAACCTCTCGTAGAATATTACATCGTCGAAGGCTGGGGCGACTGGAGACCACCCGGAAATGAAGGTCAGAAGAAGGGCTCCTGCACTCTCGACAACAAGACTTATGACATCTATATGTCAACACGCTACAACAAACCGTCTATTGAAGGCGACACGACCTTCAATCAGTACTGGAGCGTCCGCACGACCAGCGGTTCAAGAAACAACACTACAAACAACATGAAGGGCACAGTATCAGTTTCCAAGCACTTTGATGAGTGGTCAAAGGCAGGTCTCGATATGTCGGGTACACTCGTTGAAGTTTCCCTCAATATCGAAGGATACAGATCTAACGGCTCTGCAAACGTTAAGAGCATCTCTTTCGGTGCTTCCGACGAGCCGTATGAGCCCGATACTCCTGTTGTTGTAGAACCCGATGCAAACGGCTACTACTTCAAGAACGACTTCGAGGACGGCCTCGGAGACTGGGGCTCACGCGGCGGTGCTACCGTAAAGTCAGGTACAGGCTATAACGGCTCAAAGGGCGTTTTTGTTTCAGGTCGTACCGAGAAATGGAACGGCGTTGAGCTCGCACTCGACAGCAATGCATTCAAGAGCGGTTCAACATACAGCTTCGGTGCTGCTGTAATGCAGGACAGTAAAGATTCCGCTTCGCTCAAGCTCACTCTTCAGTACGATCTTTCGGGCAAAGCAATTTATGACGAAGTTGCTTTGAAGACTGCCGAAAAGGGCAAGTGGATCGACCTCTCGAACAGCGCATTCACTATCCCTGAGGGTGCAGAGAACCTCACTCTTTATGTTGAAGCTCCCGATGATCTCATCGACTTCTACGTTGACGGCGCTTACGGCGGAGTCAAGGGCACAAAGCCGCTTATATCCATCAGCAGCTCATCAACTCCCGATCCAACAGATCCTCCTGTTGCAAAGGGAATCCTTGGCGATCTTAACTCCGACGGCAAGGTCGATGTTTACGATCTGGTAGAAATGAGAAAAGCTATTCTCGGAGTTATGTCAGGCGGCGGAAAAGCTCCTGCGAATTCCGATGTAAATGGTGACGGCGGCGTTTCAGTTGCTGATCTCCTTCTTCTCCAGAAGTTCTTACTCGGTCAGAGCGTACAGTTCAAGGAGTATGTTGTTACAACAACTACAACTACTACCACAAAACCTGTTCAGACTACTACCACGACTACAAGCAAACCTGTATCAGGTCAGAATTACAATGCAGCTATCAGAAATGATATGCCTACATCTGTACCCGGCGGCGTTGAAAAGAGCAGCCAGTGCAAGGTAGAGAACAAGTCCTATATGTGTAAATACACAGGCAAGACAAAGAAGTGCAACGTTATCCTGCCTCCTAATTACAGCTCAAGCAAGAAGTACCCTGTTATGTACGTTCTCCACGGTATCATGGGAAGCGAAAATGATATGGTAAGCGGCATGGGCGTTCAGGAACTCATGACAGGTCTTATGTCAAGCGGCAAGGCTGAGGAATTCATCGTTGTAACTCCTAATATGTTCACAAGTAAGACTATGAACAGCCCAAGCGGCATCAACCAGCAGACCTGTGCTGAATATGATAACTTCCTCTACGATATCTCTGACAGCCTCATTCCTTTCATCGAGGAGAACTACTCGGTAAAGACAGGCAGAGAAAACAGAGCTATCACCGGCTTCTCAATGGGCGGTCGTGAGGCTATCTACTGTGGACTTATGCGTCCCGACCTCTTTGGTTATGTAGGCGGCGCTTGCCCTGCACCTGGTATCACACCGGGTACTGATATGTTCATGTCTCACCCCGGCTGTATGCAGGAGAGCGAAATGAAGTTCAGAGATGTTGGTCCTGAGCCAAGCGTCTTCATGATAACAGGCGGTACAAACGACACTGTTGTTGGTACATTCCCTAAGCAGTACAGCGACATTCTTACAAGAAACGGCGTTGACCACGCTTATCAGTCTATCCCGGGCGGCGGACACGGCGCAGAATGCGTTAAACCGCATCTCTATACATTTATGAGATACGCTTTCAAATAAATGATATAGTTAATTTTATACATGGGAACAGCACACTTGGGGGTGCTGTTCCCGCCTTTTATGGCAAAAGATCAAGCCACGGCATATTCTGCTGTGGCTTTTTTGCTGTAAAAAATATCCCGAAAGCAGCTTCCGAACTGCGATCGGGATATATCATATTGTTCTTATTCAGCCGTATTGAGGATAGCTTTCTTAAGCTCTACAAGATCAAAAACATCAACACTTCCGTCACCGTTCATATCTGTGAGCATAAACTGCTTCCTGCTGAAATCATCTGTACGTTTGAGGAGATAATTCTGAAGGATAACTGCATCGCCGATGTTAAGAACTCCGTCGCCGCTCAGATCGCCGAGAAGAGGCTTGTCTTCCGCGATTGTGAACTCACTTGTAACAAGGTAATATACCGTGCCGCTTGTATCCTCAGCTGTTATCTTATATGTGTATTCCCCTGCCTTGAGAACACCAAAGATCACATTATTGTCAAAAAATGTGGACAGGTCATACTTTTCTGTATTCGGAGATGCTTCAACGCACTGGCTGGTAGCCTCACCGTTTCGGAAATATACGCCTCCGTAGACCTTCTTTATGGGCAGAGCCGATGTTATTACGCCTCTGATGCTGAAGGGCTTTCCAAGTTCAAGCTCGCCCTCGGGAGCAGTTGCGTCGGTTATCTTCATATCCGACTTTATCTCAGGCTTCTTCTCTTTAAGCTGCATATAATCCATGGAGGCAAAGCCTTTAACTCCGTTATACTCTACATGAGCCCACTTGCCGTCGCCCATTGTAACTGTAAATACTGCATTTGCGGGAATGGTTCCCACAACAGCCGATGTCGTATTATGGTCAGCTCTTATATTGAGGTAAGTAACTACATTTTTCGTTGTGTATGTTCCTGCATACTCCTCCGAACAGTTGCAAGTCTGCTGAGCAGGCTTGTCAGGTATCTCTGCACCGTTGTTGTTCTGACTGTCGTTGTCGGAATATGTAAAATAAGTCAGCGGGTCATAATAGGTACGTGCAGGATATCCGCCCACGAGAGTATTACAGACACCGAAATGTATGTGGTTTCCCGAAGAATTTCCCGTACTTCCCACCTTTCCGATAATATCACCCTGCTTAACCTTAGCACCTGCACTTGTAAGCACCTGCGATTCATGGGCATAGAAGGTATATACTCCGAGATCTGAATGATAGATAATAATAAGATATCCGTAGTCGCCCTTCCAGTCAGCTGAGATGACCTCTCCACCGCAGGCGGCATAAACATTGCTTCCTCCCGCAGCTTCGATATCAATGGCATTATGATATCCCGAAGAATCACTTGAATTTCTTGCAGGATCAAAATATGTCGTAATATTTTTGTACTTTGGTTCAGCAGGCCATACAGCATAAACTGCTGCATGTGCATCTATATTTGAAGGTACGTATAATTGAAGTGTAAAGATAAAGGCTATGGATAAAAGGATAGCAGTCGCTCTCATGAATAAATTCTTCATAATGTTTTCTCCTTTACATAACTTAGAATCAAAAACGTTATATATATTTTACCATATTTCAAATCAAAAAGTCAAGTCAAAATCGTAAAAACTTACAAAATTTTGCTCATTTTATCACAATCAGGCAAACTAATAGTATTCCCAACAAACATATTAACTTTCTGTACTAAAAGCTTGACAAAAAACTTCAAAAGTTGTAAAATATAAATGTCAGTATAATCTAACAATAAGGAGCTGATAATATGATAAAGACTGTCATTAAAATTGAAGGTATGATGTGCGGAATGTGCGAATCTCACGTAAATGACGCTATACGCAATGCTTTCAAGGTAAAAAAGGTCGAATCCTCACACAGCAAGGGTCAGACCGAAGTCATCTCGGAAGATGCTCTTGACAACGCTCTTCTGACCGAAACCATTGAAAAAGACGGATACAAAGTTCTCGGGATCACATCTGAGCCATACGAGAAAAAAGGACTATTCGGCAAAAAATAATGAAAAGGCAGTTCGCACTGAACTGCCTTATTTTTTTTAGTCGTCGTCTTCCCTTATAAAGAAATCCTGTATCTTTTTCATTGCTATTGTAAGATAGCGCAGGCAGGGTTCCGCGATTATCGAGAAGTTCACACATAAAAGGATACATCTGTTCGACATTGATGTGATGTCAAAGAGCTTGCTGACGAATATCATACAGCAAACAAGTCCGACTCCGCAGAGTATCCACATCCACATCTTGTAAACGTCCATAGGCTTGCATATCTGCAAAACTATCATCATGCCGACGATACTCATAAGTATGGTCGAAGCTGTTGCGATATCGGTAGGCGCTACGTTGAAGATATTGCCGAAGTACACCATCGCGCACACCACAAGAACGTCCGTGAGAGCGGCAGGAAGCGCCTTCAGCAGGATATTCATGATAAATCTGCCCTTGATAAGTTCACGGTTTGGCATCTGCGACAGGAAAAATGCAGGAAGACCGATGGTAAACATACTTATCAGTGATATCTGCGCAGGCTTCAGCGGGTAAGCAAGTCCGAAGAATATGAACAATACCGAAATTATCAGCGAGAATATATTCTTTACAATGAAAAGGCTTCCTGAGCGCTCCAGATTGTTAACGACTTTTCTTCCCTCAGCAACAACATCAGGCATCTTTGAAAAATCCGACTCCAAAAGCACAAGCTGAGCTGCCTGAGCTGCCGCGTCACTTCCCGAAGCCATTGCGACCGAGCAGTCGGCATCTTTGAGCGCGAGAACGTCGTTTACACCGTCGCCCGTCATTGCAACGGTCTTACCCGATTTTTTCAGAGCCTTCACAAACTTGCGCTTCTGTTCGGGAGTAACTCGTCCGAAAACAGTATATCGCATAACTGCGTCCTTTATAGCCGCATCATTTGTCAGAGTAGTTGCGTCGATATAGTCGGCAGCATTCCTGATGCCTGCCTGCTTAGCGACCTCCGAGACAGTTACAGGATTATCGCCTGATATTACCTTTATGTCAACGCCCTGATCTGCGAAATACTTAAAGGTCTCGGGAGCATTCTCACGGATAGGATTTGACATCATAATGAAGCACAGCGGCTTTACCGAACCTGTAAGAGCCTTTCCGTCGGGGATACCGTCATACTTTCCGAAAGCTATAACACGGTTTCCCCTGCGGCTGTACTGATCTATTATATTGCTGTAATGAGCTATATCCCCCTTGAGAATGAACTCGGGAGCGCCCATTATAAATGAGCCGCAGTCAAAAGTTACGCTGCTGTATTTGAATTCCGAAGAGAATCCTGTTGTTGAGACAGCTCTTCTGCCCGTAGGACTGTGGAAGTGATTCTTCACAGCCGCCATAGTCTGATTGTCAGCGTCCTGAGAAGCCGCAAAATCACTGAGCAGTCCCCTTATATTTTCTTCCGTATAGTCATCGCTCACCTTAACAAGCTCGGACACGGACATCTCATTTTCGGTGATAGTTCCAGTCTTATCGACACACAGTACATTTACACGAGCGAGAGTCTCTATGCACTTCATGTCGTGAACAAGTACTTTTCCGAGAGCAAGCTTCATTGTACTTATAACAAGTGTGACGCTGGCAAGAAGGAAAAGTCCCTCAGGTATCATGCCTATTACAGCCGCAACCATGGACTGAACACTTGCACGGATAGAATCATGATTTATATAATACGCCTGATAGAAAAGTATGCTTCCGATCGGGATAATTGCGAAGCCCGCAAACTTTACGATCCTGTTGAGCGAGCGTATCATTTCGGACTGCTCACCCTTCTTGGACTTTTTAGCCTGTAATGTAAGCTTGGAGATGTATGACTCCTTACCTACCTTTTCAAGTCTTGCGCGGCATGAGCCAGAAACTATGTAGCTTCCTGACATGAGCTTGTCACCGGGCTTCTTTGCAACTTCGTCTGATTCACCTGTGAGGAGCGACTCATTTACCGCTACATTTCCGTCCACAACTATCGCATCAGCGCTTATCTGATTTCCTGCCTTAAATACGACAATATCATCGCGTACAAGATCTTTTGATGGAACCGTTTTGACTTCTCCGTCACGAACAACAGTTGTCACAGGCGCGTTGAGCACCTTTATCTTGTCAAGCACCGACTTTGAGCGAAGCTCCTGGATTATACCTGTCAGCGCATTTGCAATAATGATAGGCATAAATGAAAGGTCACGGTATGAGCCGACAATTATGAGCAATACCGAAAGAATGACGAATATAAGGTTAAAATAAGTGCAGAGGTTATCAATAAGTATTTCCTTGACCGTTTTAGACGGGGACTCTACAGGCTTGTTGTCAAGCCCAGCCTCAACTCTTTCCTCGACCTGAGCCGATGTGAGACCCACATTAAAATCAGCTTTAACACGATCAATGATCACCACATCACGGAATTCACTGGTTTTCATTATTAGAATAATCACCTTTCAAAATAGTATTCATATTTTTTATTATAACACAGTTTTTTCAAAATAGCAACATTCGCGAAAAAATCTTTCCGCTGTTTTTATTTATGACGCGAAAAAGGCGGCGCGGGCTCCGCGCTTATAACACAGTTTTTTCAAAATAGCAACATTCGCGGAGAAATCTTTCCTCTGTTTTTATTTATGACGCGAAAAAGGCGGCGCGGGCTCCGCGCTTATAACATAATTTTTTCAAAATAGCAATATTCGCGGTGAAATCTTTCCGCTGTTTTATTGTTTATTTGTAATGTCAACCTTTTATGCATAAAAGGTTGACATTCATTTGCTTATGTGATATAATCTTCTTAAAGGAGATGTTTAAAATGAGCGAAAATGTTTCACCTAACAGCAGCAAAAGCCGCTTCACAACAAAAGAACTGGTACTTACCGCGCTTTTCGCAGCTGTAATAACCGTATGTGCCTGGACTGCCATACCCATAGGAGCTGTACCTGTCACGCTGCACACCTTCGCAGTATTCTGCGCACTGAATCTGCTTGGCGGCAGAAACGGCACACTTTCATTTCTCGTCTATCTGCTTCTCGGCAGCATCGGACTTCCCGTATTCGCAGGCTTCAAAAGCGGTATAGGCGTTATTCTAGGTCCCACAGGAGGCTATCTGATCGGATACCTGATAATGTGCCTGATATTCTGGTTCGGCACAAAGCTTTTCGGCAGCAAGCTTGCCGTGCGCATCATATTAATGACGATTGGTCTTGCTGTATGCTATCTTTTCGGAACAATATGGTTCGTGTACGTATACTCAAAGGGTGACGACGGCATATCATTCTACAGCGCTCTGAAGATATGTGTTATACCTTTCGTGCCATTCGACCTCATAAAGCTCGTATTATCACTGATTATTACCGACAGAATAAAAAAGTACGCAAAAATATAACAAACAGACCTGTTCAAAGCGAACAGGTCACAGTCTGTCAATAAACCCTTATTTCATTAGGGAACGCCTTCTCTTGCAAGGCGTTCCCTCTTAAAAAACAGTCCACCGGACTGTTTTTTAATTCACCCTTTGCGAGGCGCTTTGAGGCT
>CACZEJ010000006.1 GCA_902780115.1 Ruminococcus flavefaciens
CTTTTCGGTCTCGGTCAAAATACAGACGAACTCATGCAGCTTTGGAAACCCGCGATAGAATCAATATGCGATTCATGCGTGGAGCTTTCCGCCACCTGTACGGGCGCTCTCATAGTTGTGGAACGTCAGGTCCGACTGGGCGAACAGATCGAAACAGGTACTCTGCTGAACGCAAGACCCAGCAAGGAGATATTCGGAAATATATTCTACCCTAAAACTCCTCTGCACGACGGTGCGGTCATCATGCGCGACGGTATCATTCTTGCAGCAGCCTGTTTCCTGCCAAAGCCACAGAAGGACGCACTCATCAATAAGAAGCTCGGCTCACGCCACAGAGCTGCTATAGGTATGAGTGAGAATTCAGATGCGATCGTTATTGTCGTATCAGAAGAAACAGGACAAATATCCGTAGCCATAAACGGAGAGCTTACCCGTGATTATACTCATGACAGGCTTAAAGCTCTGCTCGAAGATAAGATCTTCAACGACAGGACTGAAATAGCCATCGGAAGAAGAAAGTCCCTTTCTTCAGGACCTGAAGGGGGGGAGGATAAGTGATCTTTCTGAAAAAAACTGTAAAACGCAATATCAAAGAGGCAAAAACAAACCTCATGCTCCTCATCATCGCATTTATTTGTGCAATCGCAAGCTGGCTTATAATAGCGATGACCATTTATCCTTTCGTATCTAAGACTGTTACGGACATTCCGATATCCTTCGATACTATCGGTACATCTGCCCACAGACCATGTCAGCGTCAGCTTTGATTGCAGCAGAACTGCCTCAAGTCAGCTCAACAATGCAACTATCAAGGCGTATGTGGACTTCGACAACGTGACCACCGCAGGCAAAAGACCTTTCAGTATCAGAATAGAGGGTCCCAACGGTGTTACCATGTCAAATGTCGTCGTTCACCCTTCAACAGTTACTGTCGAGCTCGACCAGTTCTCGCGCAAGGAGTTCACACTTGAAGCAAAATATCCCAATATTACTTCCGACGACGGTACTATGCTGAGCGATTCGGAGGTCACCTGTACTCCTGCCATGGTATCAGTATACGGTCCGTCTTCACAGCTCGCAAAGATCGACAAATGCTACGCTGTATGTGAAAAATCAGAGGTGATCAATTCCACCAAAACTTTCACAAGCGATAAATATGAGCTTCTGTACGAGGACGGCACAACTGTCGATCTCTCGGAAAAATCTCATATCAAGATTGAAAATTCTTCGTTAGTCAGCATATATGTACCTGTACTCACCCTGAAGACAGTACATCTTAAACCGCTGATAATGGGAGCTCCGTCCAATTTCGACACAAGCTGTCTGGACTACACTGTAACTCCCGATACGGTGACTATCGCGGCAAAGACCTCGGATACGAATCTCACCGATCCTCTTGAATTCAAGGTCGCTCTCAGCTCTCTCGATATCGGATATTCTCAGGACTACGATCTGAACGCTCTGCTCTCTGCAAGCAATGTTGTGAATATCTCCGATATCTCAACGTTCAACTTCAAACTCAACAGCGATAACCTCGATTCAAAGGAGATCGCACTCACCAAAGATGATATCAGCTTCCTCAATGTTCCAAACGACAACTACGATTATACTCTCATGACAGACAGACTCGTGGTAAAGCTCATAGGACCAAAGGGCGACGATTTCGATGCTATCACTGCAAAGGATATCTCGGCTGCGGTCGATTTCCTCGGCGCTGATGTCTCTATGAACCAGTACCAGTACGATGTAAAGATATCCTGCAACACCTCCAACAATGTGTGGGAAGTCACAAATCCAAAGGTCAATGTCAAGAAGACCCTTAAAGAAGGCTATACTACCTCGACTAACGGTTCTTCCACAAAAACTACAAATACAAACTGACAATGGTTCCGCTGTACAATTAGTGCAGCGGAACTTTTATTATACTACAAGTTATTCACCGATAAATATATACAAATAATTTACAACATATGAAGTTTTTATGCCGATTTTTACCAGTTGTTAACAAATTAGTAACATTTACTGATTGCAAATGTGATATAATGTGCGTGTACAAACACATTTTGCACAATTTTTTTTATTTTACTTTGAAAGGATGATACTCAATGAAACAACTTCTCACCAACCGCGTAAAAGCATCTGTTGTAAGCCTCGCTATGGCAGCTTCAGCGATCCCCCTCTGTACTGTTCCCGTAAACGCAGCTACTCCCTCAGGAATGATCGTTCAGGCTGAAAACGTCGGTCTTTCCCAGACCATGAAGGTCGACTCCGTTTACAAGGGCACTTTCCCTACAGACGGTGCAGACTCCGTTACATTCAAACTCAGCACCAGCTATTCGGGTCAGAGCTTTTCTTACGGCTTCGGCTGCTCAACAGCTGACTCCCCCTACTGGCTGGAACTGGACAAGAGCGGCAAATGGATGGAAGGCGGCGCAGGCTCAAAGGTCGAAGGTACAGCCTGCAAGCTGGACAAAGCCACAAGCGAGATCACGATCGACCTGAAAAAAGCAGGCATCAAGCCTGGCGGAAGCTTCGAGTTCAGATGCTACTATTCGGCTCACTGGGACAACTCCAAGGGAGATATGGTAAATAACTCCGTAACACTGACAGGCGTTGACTTCTCAGGCGGCAGCTCATCATCATCGGATGGCCCTTCAGTCTCCTCCAAGAACAAGAAAAGCGGCTCGTGGAGCTTCAAGGACAACAAGGACGGTACTGCTACAATATCCTCTACTGTATCAAAACAGCTCGATGACCTCGACTATAAGCTCACAGTGGGCTACGATGAGGACTACTACGCAGGCAAGGGCTTGGAGCCTGACAAAGATGACCCCATTAACAGCCACAAGTTCAAGTATTCGGATTTCGGTATTACCGAAACAAAAGATATTACTATCGAATCCCTTTACGTGGTGGTTGAATCAGATTTCGACGTTGATAAATTCATGTACGGCTGCGGAACCAACGTTGTGGAGGGCTCCCCTGCCGATACAGAATACGCTAAGAGAGGCATCATCGAGGGCAAGGACAAGGCCGGTTACTGGTACAACGAAATGGGCGAGGAATCACGCGAAGAATTTGAAGATCAGGGCGTTGAATTCGGACTCAAGAGCATCGGCGAGGGTACTACTCTCGAAGGCGCAGGAAAGTATATCGAATGCCTGTGGGACGTTCCCGCTGATGTCCAGAAGTATCAGACCACTAATTCAGGAGATTCTATCGGCTTCCAGTTCTGGTACGGCACTAAGGACGCTGCAAAGTATACCGAGATAACCGAAAAAGATCCGCTTACCATTACAAGCGCTGTACTTACATATACTATCACAAAAACGATCCCTTATACAGCTTCTGCAAAGACCTCTGTCGGCAAGTCGCTTGACTGCACCGCTTCATCAGACTCAAAAAAGAATCTCGAAATAGATTATTCCGACCTCGACATAAAATCAAATATGAAGGTTTACGCTATCCGCTTCGATGTATCCGCTAAGAAGGACATCAAAAAGCTCGTTTACGGTACAGGTACGGGTACTACCAAAGCCGTTGACGATTACTGGTATCAGGAGCCTGTGAACTCAGTTGTCCTCGAAGCAGGCAAAAAAGCTGAGATCATGTGGATTCTTCCTAAGGAAGTTATCGGCGATTCACCTGCGAAAAATTGCGCAAATCCTGACGGAAAGGTAGTATTCGGCTATTATTACGGCGAATCAGACGCTATTACTGTGGACAAGATAGAGGTTTACTACTACGAAGCAGAAGAGCCTACAGAGCCTTCACTCCCCGATGTCACATTATGGGGCGACGCAAACTGCGATAAAGGCGTTGACCTCAGCGACGCGGTCATTATCATGCAGAGCCTTGCAAATCCTGACAAATACGGTTTGAACGGCACTGATTCAAAACATATCACTTTACAGGGTACTGTCAACGGAGATGTATGCGAAAACGGCAACGGTATTACTTCTGCCGATGCATCATCTATTCAGAGAAAGCTTCTCGGACTCATTCCTTCACTTCCTGAGTCCTATAAAAAGTAATTTTTTTCAGGAGCTGCCTTAAACAGGCAGCTCTTTTTATGAGAATCGACAAAAAATGTTAATAAAATTGTAACTTTGGAAATATCATATTTCATTACAAAGCTTCTTGTGATATAATGTATGTTGTACTTCCATATTTAATGGCAAGGATCAACTATATATCTAAGCAGTTTATTAAGCTGCAAAAAACACTATTATAGAAGGAGAAAGAAATGAGGATAAAAAAGATTTTAGCATCTTTGCTGTCTTTTGCGATCTGTGCAGGAACTTTCCCTGTTTCAGCCGCTTCGGCAGCGCTCGGTCAAAAAATGCTAACCATTTCTGACGAAAACACATCAGCCGCCGAAAATGCAGCAATGCCTGTCAAGGTCGCTGCAACCACAACTACAACTGCGGCTCCCAAGACAACAACTACCACAAAAGCTGCGACAACTACGAAGGCGGCGACAACTACGAAGGCTGCGACAACTGTAAAAACTGCAACTACCACAAAAGCAGCAGCATCAACTACAGTCGTTACCACCACTTCTTCACAGCCGTCCGTTCTTACTATTAAGCTCGGCGACCTGAACAGTGACGGCTTCATTGATTCAAGCGATGCTTCGACCGTTCTTGCTGCCTATGCCAAATCTGCAAGTGACAAGGATCCCGGACTTACTGCTTTACAGTCAGTCGCTGCCGATGTAAATGAAGACGGTCATATTGATTCCGTCGATGCCTCTAATATCCTTGCTTACTACGCTTATCTTTCAACTAACGGCACTCTGAGCATCAAGGAATTCATTCAGAGCGGTAAGGAGCCTGCTTCACAAACTACAGGTACACAAACAAAGACAACTACAACTACTACCACAAAAACTGTGACCTCAACAGCTACTCCCAAGACAACTACTACAGCAGCTCCAACCACTACAAAATCAGCCACAACTTCAACTACAACTGCTAAACTCACTACCACCACTACTACAACGTTAGCACCTGCTCCACTTACGACAACTACAACGTTGGCACCTGCTCCACTTACTACAACTACCACAACGTTAGCTCCTGCTCCACTTACTACTACAACTACCACGACGTTAGCGCCTGCTCCTCTTACTACTACAACTACTACGACATTAGCACCTGCTCCACTCACTACTACGACTTCTACGACGTTAGCTCCTGCTCCTCTTACCACTACAACTTCTACGACGTTAGCTCCTGCTCCTCTTACCACTACAACTACAACATTGGCTCCCGCTCCTCTTACCACTACAACTACTACAAATTATGTTGACCCGTACAAGGTAAGCTCCATTAAGCTGGACAAGACCTCAATGTCACTTACAGCAGGCGGCAGCGGTGATATAGCAAACGTTACTATGTATCCGAGAACTGCTCTGAATCAGAGCGAAAGCTGGACAAGCTCCGACACAAGGATCGCTACTGTAAACTATGAGGGCTGGGTAACTCCTCTTGCCGAGGGCGTTTGCACCATTAGAGTCACAAGCGTTGATAACCCGAATGTATACGCTGATATCAGGGTAACAGTTACCGATCCAAACAAGATAACAGAAATCAAACTCTCAAAATATGAGATCAATATCCCTGTAGGCGGCGGCGATATATCTATCGTTACCATGCTCCCTGCAACTTCAACACAAAAGGGCGAGATATGGCAGTCATCTAATCCTAATATCGCTACAGTCAACAGCGAAGGCTGGATAACAGGTATCTCACCGGGTGTTTGTACTGTAACGGTCTACAGCAAACACACTCAGTCAGTATATGCATCTATCAAGGTTACCGTTACAGGCACCGATCCTAATAAAATAACGGATATAAAACTCTCAAAGTATGAAGTAAATATCCCTGTGGGCGGAAATGATATTTCCTATGTGACCATGCTCCCTGCAACTTCAACACAAAAGGGCGAGATATGGCAGTCATCTAATCCTAATATCGCAACAGTCAACAGTGAAGGCTGGATAACAGGTATCTCACCCGGAGTATGCACCATTACAGTTTACAGCAAATATACTCCTACTGTGTACGCTTCGATCAAAGTTACCGTTTCAGCTGCTGTTACAGACCCTTACGAAATAACGAATATAAAGCTTTCCAAGGATGAGACGACTGTTTCTGTAGGCGGAAGTGATATGCCATTAGTAACTATGTATCCCACAACTTCTCCATATAAGGACGAGCTGTGGAGAACATCAAATCCGAATATCGCAGTAGTTGATGAAAACGGTCTTATCACTGGGATCTCTCCCGGTATATGCACCGTAACTGTTTACAGCGCACACAATCCAAATGTGTATGCATCAATCAAAGTAAACGTTTCAGACGTAACAGGTATCCGTCTTACTAAGTATTCAATGGTACTTTCTATTGGCGAGCTGGATCAGTCATTTGTAACAATGCTGCCTACAACCGCTGTAAACCAGAACGAGATATGGAAGAGCTCCAACCCCGCTATTGCAAGATGTGATGATTACGGCTGGGTTAAGGGCGTATCCCCCGGAAGATGCACTATAAGAGTTACCAGCGCATCAAATCCTAATGTATGGGCTGATATTGATGTAACAGTCATCGGCTGACGCAAATACTACATAAAAGCTGCCGCAGTTTTACGGCAGCTTTTTTATATCAAAAGCAGCCGTCAGGAGCTCCGCCATATGTCGGGAAGCTATCCGCGGGAGCATTGCTCCACCTCCTGACGACGTTGCACATATTGCCGCTTACATTATATTATGCAGAAAACACAAAAAGGTACAAAGAAAATTCTTACAGTAACCCTTGTCAACAATATGTAACCTGTTTGATACATTCCGTAAGCATTTAATACCCAAACTGTATTCAAACCGAAACGGCTCTGTTATTGCAAATATTACCATTCTGAGATATAATATAGTCAGTAAAGGAAATAAATAAGAATTCTAACTTCATTGTTTCTCACAAAGCGTCGATCATACCTCCCGACGCTCCCCCCGCGGTGACGCACACCACCGCTCATGAACACACCTTTCGGAAAAGAGAATGACCGCTGGCGCAATAGTGTCGGCGGTTCTCTTTTAAGTATACTAAAAATTTAAAGAAGGATACGTATTATGAAAAAACATACTCACAAGTTTATCATTATTTTAATCGTCGTTGTAATTGCTGCTGTTTATTCTCTTGTATCTCCACCAAAAGCAAGTTTTTATATAGAAAGCGGTAACGTATTTTTTGTTAATAACAGTTATATATACACTGATGGAAATAAAATATGCCAAATGAATAATAACAATGATGTAGAAGTAATATACCAGTCAGAAGATTGTTATTCAATATATTGCGATGATGAATATATCTATGCTGTTGAATATATTCATGATGATCTTGACCCGTATATCGTAAAGCTTGATAAAAAAGGCAGTATTCTTAACAAAGTACATCAAAAAATAGAATCAGATTCTTATGGCGATAAAAGAGGATATAAACACAGAATGTCCATAAAAGCTATTATAGATGGCCGTATATATGCTATAGGCGACCATGAAGGCGAAACATATCTTTTCGACAAAAACAGTCTTGATCCGATTGAATTAAAATTAGATAACGGGAAAAAAATAAATGGTGATTTAATGGTATCAGAAGCGAATGATATGTATTATTTCTATTACTATTATTGTAATAATAAAGAAATAAAAATTGAATCTATTGTAAAAGATGATATCATTTACAAATTTTTAGAAAGACGTCTATGTAATTATTGTAATAGTAAATATTTTACACATAATAGTCCGATGTCTGATTTGCTCACATATGACTTGAAATCAGGAAATATCGAAAGCAAAGAAGATTTTTTTGAGAAAAGCAAGGCTTATCACTTAACTTTGTTAGCAAGTGAAGCGGATTCAGGCAAGCTTATAATGATATCAGATTCTAATGTGGAAATAAGCCATTATGATGATTATAAACTGCATGATTTTATCACGATTTTAGATGCTGATACAGAAGAGATAGTCTATGAACACAAGACGCGCATAAACGAGATAGTTGTTTATGCTGACGCAGAAAAAGCTGTAACGTACTATCATGGTAAGTATATTGTCCGTTCTTTAAAGGATTGGAAAAAGCTTAATTCGCAGAAAGCTAATGAAATCAAGAAAAACGGCAAATATTCATTTGATGCCTGCGGCGATTATGTTTTTGTTTTTGATGACGATACGGGCAAGCTTCTGAATAAAATATCAATTGAATGATCCGCAATATCTCATAATAAAAAATTCCGAAAAATTTTGATTTTTATGTCACAAAATCCTCGTTTGAAACGTTTATATAAGTAGTGATGCTTTTTCATAATATTCTCTTATATACTACACAAAGCGGCAGCCCCCAAATAAAGGAGCTGCCGCTTTGTATTTATGCAAACGGAAAGCCTGTACTGTGATGCTCTCACAATACAGGCTTGTTTTTTTATGAATGACCGAGATAAACGATCGCTTTAGCTCTTACTTAGATGTACCCGGAACAAGAGTTTCTATCTTATGGAGCAGATACTCCTGTATGCGGAGAGAATCTCCTGCTGTTACTCCTTCAAGGCTTCTGTCAACGTCACCGTTTAAAAGACCCTGTGCTGTGATATGAGTCGTTTCTGTGCCGTTCAAGCCGTATTTATCAGGATTAGCAAGGCTCTGCATGATGATAACAACGTCAGACATATCTACACTGCCGTCGCAGTTAGCGTCGCCCCAGACGATCTCGCCAACAGGCTCTGATGTAGTAGTTGTTGTTACCTTAGATGTGGTAGTTGTTGTCTGCTTGCTTGTTGTGGAGGTAGTCTGCTTGCTTGTTGTAGAAGTGGTCTGCTTGCTTGTAGTCGAAGTTGTTGTAACAGGCTTTGTGGTAGTTGTTGTAGTCTTGTCAACTATAACAGGCTCACCGCCGCCTGCCTTGCCGCCGTCAAGGTTGCTCTTAGCTCCCGAGCTGTAGAAGCCGTTGAGTGAAAGTCCGTTTTCACCAAGGGCTACCTGATGATCGAGACCGATGTACTTGCCTGAATCTGTCTGCCATAAGGACTCCTCAAAGAGTGAATACTTATTATCGTCCCAGTTCATGAATGTGGAATCAAGAAGTCCGCCTGTATCACCTGAGTTAGGATTGAGACACCAGAATGTATGGTTGATATGATTATTTATCATATAATCACGGAGAAGCTCCATCCACTTCTGGTTCTTGCCCTTGTCCATATGACCGCCCCACTCACCGATGAGAAGAGGTGCGATATTTTCCTTGTTGATGTAAGCCCATGTTTCGGTCCAATAGTCGTCAAGGAGAGTCTGTGTTGTGAAGTCCTTGTTGAACCATGTCTGCGCATATACTGACGGACCGTAATCATGAGGAGAGTATACTATCTGACCTGATTCGGGAAGAACAGGAAGATCCCTTACGCCTCTGAGGTTTCCGCCCCACCATGCGCCGTACCATTTCTCTTCGCCTGCTGCCGGCTGGAATTTATCAGCATCGTCCCATGTATAGCCCTTATCTATCATAGGTGACTGCTCGATACCCTCAATAAGGATAAGAGCGTGAGGATTTACTGCAAGGATAGACTTAGCACACTCCTCTGACGAATATTTCCAGTTGTTCTTGTCAGTGGAATTGTCCCACTTAGCCATATTTGCAGGGCATTCTGTACCGCTGTAGCCACGCTTGCCGTGAGGCTCGTTCTTGAGGTCATATGCAAGGATAGTATCATCGTTGGAATACTTCTCAGCAAGCCATGTGATAGAATCCTTCCAGTCGTCCCATGTTATTTTCTTCTTTGAGAAATGACCTGTAGCCATACCGTCACAGTCATCGGCTGTCGGCTCGTAATACCAGAGATTGTAGTTATGACCCGAATTGTGTGAAGCAGGGCTGTGAACGTCGATAAGTGCCTTGATACCGTACTTCTTGCACTTCTGCATGATAACGTCGAATATAGCCATCGAGTCCTTCAGAGTCTTTCCGTCTTCCTCAACGAATTCCCTGTTGATATTGCCGTACTTGCCTGCGGGAGTAACAGTTCCGTCCTCACCTACCTCATCCTTTGGAGGGTTATAGCTTGCCTGAACAGAGCTTACAGGAAGCGGAGAGCCGTCCATCCATGAGAGCAGGAGCTCTGTAGAAATTGGGAAACGGATAATGTTGATACCGTGATCCGCAACACTCTTGAGAAGATCGTCCACATCTCTTGCATAGAGACCGTGAGGAACGTTTTCAGTACAGTTGAGTCCGAACCAGTTTGCACCTGTCAACCATACTTCATTTCCGTTCATGTCGTAAAGGCGGCTGCCCTTTGCATGGAGCCAGTCATCGTTACAATCATCGGCTGCGACCGCTTTTCCGAGCGAATCGGTTTTGTCCGATGTTGTATAGTAGGCAGCACTCGTGAACGTCAGTGCTGCTGCGGCAGACATAGCTGCCACTGAGCGTAATAGTTTTTTCATTTGATTTCCCTCTCATAAATATATTTTTGCTGCGCAGCACCAATGGCACTGCGCAGTCAAATACGTGTATGATATTACTCCTCTACAGGAAGAGCCTTGTGGATACCAAGCAGGTAAAGCTGGATAGCAAGAGCATCATCTGTAGTTACGCCGTTGTTTCCGATAACATCAGCATTAAGGCTCCCCTTTTCTGTAATATGTTTTTCCTCGGTTCCCTTCAGACCGTACTTATCAGGATTTGCAAGGGACTGCATGATGAGCACAACGTCTCCCATATCGACTGAGCTGTCACAGTTAGCATCTCCATACACTCTATTACTGACATCTACTGTTGTAGTAACTGTAGTAGTTGTCTTTGAGGTCGTTGTAGTCTTTGAAGTAGTAGTTGTTGTCGTGACCTTCTTTGTAGTTGCGGAAGTTGTTGTTTCAGCAGGAGTATCCGAATCTACAGGCTTGCCGTCTGAAGTCTTGCCGCCGTCGAGGTTGCTTCCCTCAGATGAAGCATACTTTGAATAGAACTCATTGAGCGAGATACCGTTCTTGCCGAGTGCTACCTGATGATCGAGACCGATATACTTTCCGCTGGTCTTGGTCTGCCAGAGAGCTTTCTCAAAGAGCTCGTACTTTGGCTCGTTCCACTTGATAGTTGTTCCCGAACTCTGTGTGAAGCCGAGGCTGTCCCAGAGTCCGCCTGTATCACCTGAGTTTGTATTGAGACACCAGAAGGTGTGGTTGATGTGGTGATTTATCATATAATCACGGAGAAGTGTCATCCACTTGAGGTTGTCGCCTTCCATGTGACCGCCCCACTCACCGATGAGCTCAGGTCCGATTTCCTCTGCATTTATGTAAGCCCATGTGTCATACCAATAATCTTTAAGAAGTGTATCTTCTGTGAAGTCCTTGGCGAACCATGTCTGAGCAAATACCGACGGACCGTAGTCATGAGGTGAGTATACTATCTGCGAAGCACCCTGCTTAGGCTTGATAGGATACTCTCTTGCGCCGCGGAAGTTACCGCCCCACCATGCACCAATGTAAGGTGAATCCGTCTTTCTGTCAGGCATACCCCAGTAGTCGCCTGCCTGAGCACCGCTCATGGACTGCTCAACACCTTCAACGAGGATAAGAGCATGAGGGTTTACATCGAGGATAGCCTCTGCACATCTTGTAGCTGCATAAGCCCAGTTGTTCTCGTCCTTTGAACCGTCCCACTTTGCAGCAAGTTCGCCTTCCTGACCCTTGCCGTGAGGCTCGTTCTTGAGGTCGTAGCCGATGAGAGTATCATCGTCCTTGTACTTGTCAGCGAGCCATACCAGTGAGTCTATCCATACATCTGTAGTAACGCCTGCTTTGCCGTACCAGAGGTTGTAGTTATGACCAGAATTGTCTGTATGCGGGCTGTGAATGTCGATAAATGCCTTGATACCGTGCTCCTTGCACTTCTTCATCATGATATCGAATACCTGCATACTGTCAACAGGAGTTTTTCCGTCCTCCTGACAGAAGTCTGCATTTATCTTATATGCAGGGTCTGTGTTGCATGAGAAGCTGCTTACCTTGTTTGGCTTGCCATTCATCCACGAAACGATAAGCTCGGTAGCGATAGGGAAACGGATAACGTTGATACCGCGGTCAGCTATCTCGGTAAGACAGTCGTCCGCATCAGCTGACCACAGATAGTGCGGACAGTTTTCGGAACAGTTGAAGCCGAACCAGTTTGCACCTGTGAGCCATACCTCATTGCCGTTCATGTCATACAGACGGCTTCCCTTTGCATGGAGCCAGTCGTCGTTGTTGGTATCGACAGCATTTGCTGTCATCAGTGTGGTTGTCTGGCTGACACAGGGTGCTGCTCCTGTCATAGCCAGTGCCGCAGCAGAAATAAGCGCTGCAACAGAGCGTGTGAACTTTTTCATTTTAAATTACCCCTCTCATGTACACTTTTACAGTGTACTATAATTAACAACATTGTATCATTTCAACAATGAAATGTCAATAGTTTTCGGCTCTGTATATCAAATTGTGCATATATGATAGCTAATATTTACAAAAAAGTGCTAAAAATCTGTAACAAGCTATAATTTTCCTAAGTATATAATCGCTTAATATCAGTAAAAACAGACATATTCGTCCAAATTCTGAAATATTTAAACTAAAATGCACAAATCATCATTTTTCCTGAAGCTCCTTTATCTTGTCGCGGAGATATGCTGCGTGTTCAAATTCAAGCAGCTTTGCCGCATTCTTCATCTCCACGGTGAGCTTGTCTATAAGGCGCTGCTTCTCGGCAGCGGTCATTTTCTTCTTTTTCGTCTTTTCCTCAAGATTCTTCTTCGAGGTTATCTCAAGAACATCACGTACTTCCTTGATTATTGTCTTCGGAACTATGCCATGCTCCTCGTTGAACGCCATTTGCAATGAACGTCGGCGCTCAGTTTCAGTGATAGCTCTCTCCATGGAACCCGTTACTGCGTCTGCATACATGATAACCTGTCCCTTGGCATTTCTTGCAGCTCGTCCGATAGTCTGGATTAGCGAGGTCTCACTTCTCAGGAAGCCCTCCTTATCAGCGTCAAGTATGGCGATAAGGCTTACCTCGGGGATATCAAGTCCCTCACGAAGAAGATTGATCCCCACAAGCACGTCGAATACTCCCTCGCGCAAGTCCTTGATTATCTCCATACGCTCGATAGTGTCGATATCATGGTGGAGGTAGCGTACCTTCACGCCCAGCTTCTCATAGTAAGCCGTTAAGTCCTCAGCCATTTTCTTTGTAAGAGTAGTTACCAGTACTCGCTCATGACGCTCAACGCGCTCATTGATCTCCGAGAGCAGATCGTCCACCTGTCCCAGTGTGGGCTTCACAATTATCTCAGGATCAACAAGTCCCGTAGGACGTATCACCTGCTCTACGATGATATCCGTCTTTTCGCGCTCTATCTGCCCGGGAGTAGCACTGACGTATATCGCTTGGTGGATATGCTCGTTGAACTCGTCAAAGTTCAGCGGACGGTTGTCCATTGCGCTTGGCAGTCTGAAACCGTAGTCAACAAGGGTGGTCTTTCTTGCGCGGTCGCCTGCGTACATGGCGCGTACCTGCGGCAGAGTAACATGGCTTTCGTCAACTATCAGAAGGAAGTCTTTCGGAAAGTGATCCATAAGGGTCTGCGGTGTGCTTCCTGCGGGTCTTCCTGCAAGTACACGGGAGTAGTTCTCAACGCCGCTGCAATACCCCACCTCACGGAGCATCTCCATGTCGTAGTGTGTTCGCTGCTCGATACGCTGAGCCTCTATGAGCTTGTTGTTCTGCTGAAAGTAGTCTATGCGCTCAGCAAGCTCGCGGTCAAGCTCAGTGAGTGCCGCTTCAAGCTTGTCATCTCCGACAACGTAGTGTGAAGCAGGAAAAATCGCCGCATGAGAAACTACCGCCTTTACCTCTCCCGTTACAACGTTCACCTCGGATATGCGGTCAATCTCATCGCCGAAGTATTCAACACGGACTGCCGTATCTGTTGACATTGCCGGGAAGATCTCCACAACATCGCCGCGTACTCTGAACCTGTTACGCTCAAAAGCTATATCGTTCCTCTCGTAGCGTATCTTTACAAGCTCCTCAATAAGCTGGTCGCGTGGCTTTTCTGCTCCCTGACGTATGGAAACGCACATGGAGCGGTACTCCTCGGGGCTTCCGAGGGAATATATGCACGAAACACTTGCAACTATGATAACGTCACTGCGCTCCGCAAGAGCCGTGGTGGCAGAGTGACGCAGCTTGTCTATCTCGTCGTTTATGGAGGAGTCCTTTTCGATGTAGCTGTCCGTGCTGGGCACGTAGGCTTCAGGCTGGTAGTAGTCGTAATAGGACACGAAGTACTCAACGGCATTCTCGGGGAAGAACTCGCGGAACTCCGAGCAGAGCTGTGCTGCAAGTATCTTGTTGTGAGCAAGCACCAATGTGGGCTTGTTCACACGGGCGATAACGTTCGCCATTGTGAAGGTCTTTCCCGAACCTGTAACTCCGAGGAGTATCTGCTCCTTTTTGCCTGACTGTATGCCGTTTACAAGTTTGTCGATAGCCTGCGGCTGGTCGCCTGCGGGCGCGTAGTTTGAACATAGCTTGAAGTGATCCATTTTCTAACCTTTCTGAAAAAGTGGTTGAACGTATGAAAGGGATTCCAAAGGGACTGTGTTCCTTTGGCAGAGTCCAGAGGCAGCGCCTCTGGTCGCTGTTCACAACTTTTAAAGAACAGCGAAATAATACAAAGGCGCTCCGCAAGGATGAATTTCAAAAACAGTCCGGTGGACTGTTTTTGAAAGAGGGACGCCCTGCAAGTGAGGGCGTCCCTTAACTGAAAGGCTATAAGCCAAAATAATCAAGGAAGTCAGGAAAAATATTTTCCAGCTTTCCGCTTAATCGGTAATAAATATAAAAACCACAGCCCATTATAACACCTAATAACACACCATATGTGGCACGTATCCTGTAATTCTTTGCAAGCGTTCCTTCTTCCTTTTTCAGGACAAACCGCTTTTCATCAAGACGTTTCCGCTTTATTTCCTTTATCAGTACTGTTACAAAAAGAACAATCAACGCTATTCCGATAAATGCCACAATTATTACATCTGTCATGGTATTTCCTTTCAATGTGGAACTGTAATGGGCGGCGAAACGCCGCCCCTACAAAACGTGTATGATTCGGGCGCACAATTTGCGGAACGCCGAGGGCGGCGTTCCCTACAATCGGACGGATAATATCCGCCTCTACTGAATTTGCTTTACGTCTTTGATTTCTCAGAATAGATATTAGTATATTCGCCCTCTTTTAAACCAAAATATGCCAATACTTCATCCCAGTTTTCAAAATCATCTTTTAAGTTACTGTCATATTTTTTTGCAATCCCGACATATTTCTTCTCGTAACTGCATATCCAGCATAAGACATCTTCAGCAAAGCCCTCATTATTAACAAAAGCAATGTATTCTACGTCTTCGTCTAAAGATTTATGAATTGAAAAGAAATAATTTCCAAATTCACTATTATCGCGAATATGTCCGTAAACCATATCAGGAAGAGGAGACTCGTTACAAAAAAACTCCATGCCTATCCCACTTGCCATTGTTCTTGATGAGGATTTTTTCCCTTGTGAATCTTCATCAGGAGCTTCTGTAGTATTATTTATGTTTGCATATTTAGTATATTCGCCTTCTTTAAAGCCATAGTACGATAATACTTCGTCCCAGTTATGTGCGTTGATTTCCTCTATACTATCCATCTTCCCACCGCAGCCTACATATTTTTTATCGTCAAGGCAAGTCCAAGCAATAGCAGTTTCAACTTTTTTGTTTGAATCAAAAATAAAAATATATTCTATTTCCCCAACTCTTGGCGATTGTCTTACTATCTCCCGACCAAAACCATCGTTATTTCGCACATTACCGTAAATAATGTCTGCGTCAGTTTCATAATCAGTAAAATAATAATCTGCTTCACGGAATAAATTGTTTGCAAGTTCATTTAATTCAGATTTTATATACGCATTATATTTTTCATCACTATTAGTTGTTTCAGAAAAATTATTTGTGATATCAACCGTGGCTTGTGTCTCTGTATTTTGCGAAGATGAGAGTGATCCCTTAGTATCTTTTCCGCAACTAAAAAAGCAAAATGCAAAAATTGCAATTACAGAAAATAGTATTGTTTTTTTATGCTGCATAATTAAGAATAATCCTTTTTATATCTTGGTGATGTCAACAAGCTCCACGTCGTTGATAGTTCTGCCCGATTCGAGGACTTTGACCAGCGATTTCGCCGTATCTACAGCAGTCAAGCTGCATATCGAACGCTCAATGGACTTTCTTCTCATCTTAACGCTGTCACGCTCGGGGAGTCTGCCCTTTGCGGAAGTTGATATTACATAGTGTATCTTTCCGCTGTCGAGAAGAGTTTCCACATTTGGCGTGCCGTCCGATATCTTGCGGACAAGGTTTGCAGCGATCATGTTTCTGTGGAGTACGCTCTGTGTGCCCGAAGTTGCGTAAAGCTCAAAGCCCATACGCTCGAACTTGTCGGCAATTGGAAGTATCTCTCGCTTGTCGCTGTCACGCACCGAGATCAGAACTCCGCCCTCACGCTTCAGGTCAAAACCTGCTGCGATAAGTCCCTTGAGAAGTGCATCTTCGAGATTTCTGCCGATGCCGAGACACTCACCTGTTGACTTCATCTCAGGTCCGAGCATTGTATCAACGTCTGTGAGCTTCTCAAATGAGAATACAGGAACCTTTACTGCTACGTAGTCGCCTGCAGGATAAAGTCCGCTCTCATAGCCCATATCTTTCAGCTTTGCACCGAACATTATCTTTGTTGCGATATCTACCATTGGTATGCCTGTTACCTTGCTGATGTAAGGAACAGTTCTCGAAGAACGCGGATTTACCTCGATAACGAATACCTCGTGATTGTATACAACGTACTGTATATTTACAAGTCCGATAACGTTGAGCTCCTTGGAGAGAAGTCTTGTGTACTCAACGATTATGCGCTTGATACGGTCTGAAAGATGCTGTGCAGGATAGATAGAGATAGAGTCACCCGAGTGAACGCCTGCGCGCTCGATATGCTCCATGATACCCGGGATAAGGAAGTCCTCGCCGTCGCAGATAGCGTCAACTTCGACCTCAGTACCCATCATGTACTTGTCGATAAGTACAGGATTCTCTATATTATGGCTCATAATAATGCCCATATACTCCTTTACGTCTGCATCGGAGTGTGCAATTATCATGTTCTGTCCGCCGAGAACGTATGAAGGACGTAGAAGCACAGGATAGCCAAGATCATTGGCTGCCACAAGAGCTTCCTCGGTGTTCATTACAGTATGTCCCGCAGGTCTCGGTATACCGCACTTTTCAAGCACTTCGTCGAAACGTTCTCTGTCCTCTGCTGCGTCTATCATATCAGCAGATGTTCCGAGGATACGAACTCCCATATCGGACAGGTAACGTGTCAGCTTGATAGCGGTCTGTCCGCCGAACTGTACCACAACGCCGTAGGGCTGCTCAGTCTCGATAATGGACTGAACGTCCTCCTTTGTGAGCGGGTCGAAGTACAGACGGTCGCCTGTATCAAAGTCGGTCGAAACGGTCTCAGGGTTGTTGTTGCAGATAACTGCTTCATAGCCCAGCTCCTTCAGCGTCCATACGCAGTGTACCGAGCAGTAGTCGAACTCGATGCCCTGTCCGATACGGATAGGACCTGAACCAAATACGATGACCTTCTTCTTGCCCTTGTCGGTGCGCTCGATGAACTGCTTTGCTTCGTTCTCCTCGTCAAATGTAGAGTAGAAGTAAGGTGTCTCAGCCTTGAACTCACCTGCGCAGGTATCAACCATTTTGTATACCGCACTCTTGTGCTTGGGGCACTTCTGTCCCGAAAGACGCTCGATAGTGCTGTCAAGATAGCCGTACTGCTTTGCGATGTCGTACTTTTCCTCTGTAAGTTCGCCCTCTGCGAGCCATTTTTCCAGCTCAACAAGGTTGAGGAGCTTATAGAGGAACCAGTTGTCTATCATGGTTATCTCGTGTATCTCCTCGGGAGTGATACCGCGCTTCAGCGCTTCAAATACGCAGAACGAACGCTCATCGTCAATAACGTGGAGCTTCTCGCGTATCTCCTCATCGGAGAGCTTTGCAAGCTTTTTCAGGTTCATGGTGTCAAGACCGAGCTCGATAGAGCGGACTGCCTTCATCATAGCCTGCTCGAAGCTCGTACCGATAGCCATGACCTCACCTGTAGCCTTCATCTGAGTGCCGAGAGTACGCTTTGCGTAAACGAACTTATCAAATGCCCACTTAGGGAACTTGATTACTACATAGTCCAGTGCAGGCTCGAAGCAAGCGTAGGTCTTGCCTGTTACCTGATTGATGATCTCGTCGAGAGTATATCCGATAGCTATTTTCGCTGCGGTCTTTGCGATTGGATAACCCGTAGCCTTTGAAGCAAGTGCCGATGAACGGGAAACTCTTGGGTTTACCTCGATAACGGCATACTTAAAGCTTGTGGGGTGAAGTGCGAACTGACAGTTGCAGCCGCCCTCGACTTTGAGCTCCTTGATGATATTGATAGCTGCTGTTCTGAGCATCTGGTACTCTCTGTCAGTAAGAGTTACAGCAGGTGCGATAACGATACTGTCACCTGTGTGTACGCCGACAGGGTCGAAGTTTTCCATTGAGCATACAGTGATAACGTTGCCCTTTGCGTCACGGATAACCTCGAACTCTATCTCCTTCCAGCCGCTGATGCACTTTTCAACAAGTATCTGTGTGATCGGTGAAAGGCGGAGTCCGTTTGTTGCGATGTCGCGGAGCTCCTCCTCATTCTGTGCGATACCGCCGCCTGTTCCGCCGAGAGTGAATGCAGGACGAACGATAACAGGATAGTGTATTACCTGTGCGAAGTCAACTGCGTCCTCAACGGTCTCAACGACCTTTGACGGGATACACGGCTCGCCTATCTTTTCCATAGTGTCCTTGAAAGCCTGTCTGTCCTCTGCCTTGTGGATAGTCTCCGGGTCTGCACCGAGGAGCTTTACATTGTGGCTGTCAAGGAAACCCTCCTCAGCAAGCTGCATGGACAGGGTAAGACCTGTCTGACCGCCGAGAGTGGAGAGAAGGCTGTCAGGCTTTTCGATCTCGATTATCCGCTTTACAACGTCGAGTGTGAGGGGTTCGATATATACCTTGTCTGCCATAGCCTTATCGGTCATAATGGTAGCAGGGTTTGAGTTTACGAGGACTACTTCCAGTCCTTCCTGTTTAAGTGCGCGGCAAGCCTGTGTGCCTGCGTAGTCAAATTCGGCAGCCTGTCCGATTACGATAGGACCTGAGCCGATAACGAGTACCTTTTTTATATCACTTCTGAGTGGCATTTCTATTACCTCCAAATTAAGTAAGTAGTATTGTAGGGAACGGCGCCCTCGCCGTTCCATCAAATATATCACTTGTGAGGAACGCCGAGGGCGGCGTTCCCTACCGGATTATTTCTTACTCATTGTTTCAACAAAATCGTCAAACAAGTAAGCTGTGTCCAGCGGACCGCCGTGTGCTTCGGGGTGGAACTGGACCGTTCTTGCGTTGACTGAGGTATAGTGTATGCCCTCACAGGTCTTGTCGTTGGCATTTATGTGGGATACATGACCTACTGACGGGTCGATGCTGTCGCCGACTACTGCATAGCCGTGGTTCTGGCTGGTAACATAGGTAAGACCGCTTTCAAGGTCGATAACAGGCTGATTCGCACCTCTGTGACCGTACTTGAGCTTCTCGGTCTTTCCGCCGTTGGCAAGTGCCATGAGCTGATGTCCGAGGCAGATGCCGAATATCGGTATGCCAAGCTTCTGTATCTCCTTGATATTTTCGATTATCTCAACATTTTCGGCAGGGTCTCCGGGTCCGTTGGAGAACATGATACCGTCGGGTGCAAGCTCCTTTATCTCGGCAGCTGTAGTATATGCAGGAACTACGACAACTTCACAGCCGCGCTTTAAAAGCTCCTGTCTGATATTGCGCTTGTAGCCGAAATCGAACAGTGCGACTTTCAGCTTCTTCTCCTCGGGCTCATAGGTAAGAGTTTCGGTATTTGTGACCGTCTTAACAGCGTCCTTGACTGTGAAAGCGCGGACTTTTTCAAGAAGCTCGTCCTTCTTTGCGTAAACGTCCTCGGTCGTGATAACGCCGTTCATTACGCCGACTTCGCGGATAGTACGTGTAAGACGGCGGGTGTCGATGTTGTTGATACCTACGATGTTATGCTCTTTCAGGAAATCGTTGATATTTCCCTCGCAGCGGAAGTTCGACGGTGCATTGCACCACTCACGCACGATATATCCCGATACATAGGACTTTGCAGACTCGTTGTCCTGCTCGTTCACACCGTAGTTTCCGATAAGCGGAAATGTCTGTGTTACGATCTGTCCATAGTAACTCGGGTCGGTAAGAGTTTCCTGATAGCCTGTGACTCCTGTGGTGAATACAACTTCTCCGATAACAGTGCCCTTTGCACCGAAGCTCCTGCCCTCGAACACCTGTCCGTCGGCAAGCATAAGGTAAGCTTTTTCACCAATGTTGAATAATGACATTTTATTTTCCTCCTTGCGCAGTGCCTGCGCTCCCTAACCACGCTGCCGCTCGTAAACTCGCTCACAGTTATCATGACCGATAATCGTACATCTCTTACGGCACCGTATACTAATGATGTGCTGCACTCGGTTCCACACGCCATTGTATGGAAGAGCGTTATTAATTCGGAATTCGTAATGCGGAATTCGGAATTACTGTGTCCGCTTGTGCGGAGATCATGTGTATGTTTGCGGGCGGCGGAACGCCGCCCCTACAAATGGTTCATATTATTTATTGTGTCAGGCACGGGCTGATGCGGACATCAGCCCCTACTACTTTCTACTCACTACTCACTTCAAGTTGATGTACCGGCAGATATCATCTCTCATGCGGATTACCTCGCGGCGTGAAGCCTTTGCGAAGTCTCTCTCGTCGCAGCCTTCCTTCTTGTATGCACACATTACTGCGCGTGAGGAGTTTACTATAGCTCCCAGACCATTCTCGTCAAAACCGCCCTTCAAGCCTTCTGCTCCGCCGCCCTGTGCGCCGTAGCCCGGTACAAGGAACATGGTGTGAGGAAGTCTCTTTCTCAGCTCTGTGAGCATTTCGGGATATGTAGCACCTACAACTGCGCCTACTGCGGAGTAGCCGTACTTTCCGCGTGTATCCTCGCCCCACTTCTCGCACATATCTCCCATGCACTCGTAGATAGTGCGTCCGTCGGCAAGCTTCATATCCTGAAGCTCACCCGATGAAGGGTTGGAAGTCTTTACGAGGACGTAGATGCCCTTGTCACGCTCGCGGCATACCTTGAGGAGCGGCTCTATACCGTCTGTGCCGAGGTAGCCGTTTACTGTGAGAGCATCTGCACCGAAGGCTTCGAGCTGATTCTCTCCGACAGATGTTGCGCCGAGGTGTGCATTTGAATAAGCTTCCATAGTAGCTCCGATATCGTTTCTCTTGCCGTCTGTCATTACGAACATACCGTTGAGCTTTGCATAGCGGATAGTCTTTTCGAGAGTTCTGATACCGTAGTGACCGTACATCTCGTAGTATGCAGCCTGCGGCTTGATAGCAGGAACGATATCGTGTATCTCGTCGATGATAGCCTGATTGAAGTCGAATATAGCCTTTGCAGCTGCCTTTAATGTCCAGCCGTCGCTGTCGAGATAGCGGCGCTGAATGAACTCAGGCACGTACTCCAGCTTAGGGTCAAGTCCTACCACTGTAGGGTTTTTAAGTTCGATTATTTTTTCAATAAGTCTGTCAAATGACATATCATTTCCTCCTTAATATTACAGTGCATTGTATCTTATCTCGCCCTTTGATATGGTAACAAGGGGCTTTCCTGTGAGCTCCATGCCCTTGAACACGGAATTATGTGACTTTGAATGGAGCTTTTCGGGCTCAACTGTCCATTTCTTATTTATGTCAGCTATCAGAAGATCAGCTGTGCTTCCCTCTTTTATGCACGGGATATCAAGTCCCAGTATCTTACGGGGATTCACGCACATGAGCTCCACAACTCTGTGCAGGTCGATCTCGCCTGTGTGATAGAGGGCTGTCAGCGTTGCCGCAAGAGATGTTTCCAGACCAACTACGCCGTTGGGAGCCTTCTCGAAGTTTGCCTTCTCCTCGGCTGCATGGGGCGCATGGTCGGTGATTATGCAGTCGATAGTGCCGTCCTTCACGCCTTCTATTATGGCTCTTACGTCCTCGGGAGTCCTCAGCGGCGGATTCATTCTGTAGTCCGCATCGCGCTTTTCAAGGAGCTTGTCCGTCAGCATGAAGTAGTGGGGAGCAGTCTCGCAGGTGACCTTCACTCCGCGGGATTTCGCAAAGCGTATCATAGCGGTGCTTCCCTCTGTGGAAACGTGGCATATGTGTATCCTTGCGTTCACAGATGAAGCAAGTATCATCTCGCGGGCTGTGATATAGTCCTCTGAGGCTCTGTCCATGCCCTTGACACCAAGCTTTTCGGAGGTCTCGCCCTTGTTCATGATGCCTCCGTTTATAATGCTCAGATCCTCACAGTGAGAAGCCACCAGAAGTCCGTTCTCGTTGGAGAGTTCCAGTGCCTTTCTCATATTCTCGGCATTCTCAACAGGTCTGCCGTCGTCGGATATGCATATGCAGCCTGCGGCTTTGAGAGCTTCGTAGTCGCACAGACCGTTTCCGCTCATGCCGCCTGTTATGCAGCCCACGGGATACACATCAACTCCCGTATCCTTTGCCTTATCCCTGATATATCGGATAATCTCAGGGTCATCGCAGGGGGGCTTTGTATTCGGCATTGCAAGAACTCCCGTAACACCGCCTGCCAGAGCTGCCGCACAGCCTGTCAGAACGTCCTCCTTGTGAGTGAATCCCGGGTCGCGGAGATGTACGTGCATATCAAATATGGACGGCATCAGCACCAGCCCTGTTCCGTCTATGACCTTGTCTGCCGCTTCCGTGATGTCAGCACCCAGTTTTTCTATTTTTCCGTTGTTGATGAGCACATCTGTTGTGGTATCTCCATAGCAGAGACCTTGACCACCTCGCTGTGAGAGGTGGGGAGATTCTTTCCCACATAATCGGGACGTATGGGGAGCTCCCTGTGACCTCTGTCCACCAGCACCGCAAGCTGTATGGAACGCGGTCTGCCCCGCTTTATCAGAGCATCTATAGCTGCACGAGAGCTTCTTCCCGTGAAAATAACATCGTCAACGATGACCACGTTCTTATCGGTGATATCAAAAGGGATATCGGTCTTTTCGGCTTCACCGTCGGACTTGCTGTCATCACGGTAGGGCGTGATATCAAGTGCGCCGAACGGCACGGTGTTCTTTTCGAGCTCCGAGAGCTTGTCGGCGATGCGCTTTCCGAGGGGGACTCCCCTTGAAAAAATGCCTACGATACAGAGATCGTCCGTTCCTTTGTTATGCTCGATTATCTCATAGGAAATTCGTGCGATAGCTCTTGCGACTGCCTTATCGTCCATGATAATGCGCTTTGTCTCCATATATCGCGCTCCTTTCAAACAAAAATGCTCCCCGCGCGGCAGGGAGCATACTTACAGTTATAGCTACAGATATAGTTATAGTGTTTGAGAACGCGCCTTGCCGACCTCACGGGATCGAATTAAAGGTTGCTTTTTTATTAACGATATAATTATAGCACATCGAAAACGTCTTGTCCAGTAATTTCAAAATTATTATTATTATTTACAAAATTACGGCTGTTGCTTTTTCGATGTCAGTATGATATAATAAATTCAGTTTCATCTTGGAGGTATATTATGAGAATTCGTCATAAACCATGGGCAAAGCCCGAACTGGAGGCTTGTCCCTTTTACATACATGAACCCCAGAAGCAGATCGGTCACTGGAAGGACCTTTTCGATGAGCCCGAAAAGCCGCTGTATGTGGAGCTCGGGTGCGGAAAGGGCGGCTTCATTTCGCAGGCTGCTCCTGCTCACACTGAGGTCAACTTCATCGCTATGGATATCAAGAACGAGATGCTCGTTCTCGCTAAGCGCAAGCTTGAAGCTGCTTACGCCGAGAAAGGCGCTCAGCCCGACAACGTGCGCATAGCTATCCAGAACATCGAGCGCCTTGAGCTCGCATGGGACGAAAATGACCGTGCTGACCGTATCTACATTAACTTCTGCAATCCGTGGCCAAAGGGCAAGCACAAGAAGCGCCGCCTCACTCATACCCGTCAGCTGGTGAACTATAAGAAGTTCCTGCGCGGTGAGCTCTGGTTCAAGACCGACGACGACGAGCTCTTTGAGGAGTCCTTCGAGTACTTTGCAGAAGCAGGATTCAGGATAAAATACAAGACCTATGACCTTCACGCAGAAAGTCCCTATGAGAATTTCGTGACAGAGCATGAAAAAATGTTCACCGAGGAGGGCAAGAAAATAAAGTTCCTCATCGCCGAACCGATAAGGGAGGAGCAGTAATGGACTTCAAGAAAGATTTCCGCGGTATACATATCGAAGGCGGTTCTATGAAGACCGCAGGCATGGGCGACCTCAGCGTCACAGAGGAAGTCCCACAGGATATCCGCACTAAGATCGACCCGAAAAATGTCGCTAAGACAGCTGTAAAGGCTGCCGCACTTACGGGACTTGTTCTCCTCAAACACAAAGCTAAGAAGAGAAAGTAGTAAGTAGTGTAGAGGCGGATATTATCCGCCCGAAATGCAGCTAGCGGCTCAAACCATATTTTGCAGAGCAAAAATATGATCTAATGCTTTACAACTGTGAAAAAAAATGCTATAATGTTCTATAGTTCGTGCTCAATGGCGAGCACGTCAATTCAAAGGAGGTATTTCCAAATGGGAAAAGTTAGAATAGGTATTTCAGGCTACGGCAACCTCGGCAGAGGCGTAGAGCTTGCCATCCGTCAGAATGATGATATGGAGCTGGCAGGCATCTTCACCCGCCGCGATCCTTCAACAGTAAAGCCCCTCACAGCAGGCGCTAAGGTCTACAATATTGCTGATGCCGAGAAAATGACAAATGATATAGACGTTATGATAATCTGCGGCGGAAGCGCTACAGATCTTCCTAAGCAGACTCCCGAAATGGCTAAGCTCTTCAACGTTATCGACAGCTTCGATACTCACGCAAGGATCCCCGAGCATTTCGCTAACGTGGACAAGGCTGCAAAGGAGAGCGGTCACCTCGCTTTCATCTCACTCGGCTGGGATCCGGGCCTTTTCTCACTCAACAGACTTTATGCCGAGTCTATACTCCCTAACGGCAAGAGCTACACTTTCTGGGGCAAGGGCGTAAGCCAGGGTCACTCAGACGCTATCCGCCGCGTTGAGGGCGTTAAGAGAGGTATCCAGTATACCGTTCCGATCGAGTCGGCTATGGAAGCTGTCCGCAGCGGAAGCCAGCCTGAGCTCACAACTCGCCAGAAGCACCTCAGAGAGTGCTGGGTAGTTCCCGAGGAAGGCGCTGACCTCGCTAAGATCGAGAACGATATCAAGACTATGAAGAACTACTTCGATGAGTACGATACAACTGTAAACTTCATCACAGAGGAAGAGTTCGATGCTAAGCACAACAAGATGCCTCACGGCGGATTCGTTATGAGAAGCGGTCTCACAGGCGACGGCGAAAAAACTCACCAGATGATCGAATATTCACTCAAGCTCGAATCAAACCCTGAATTTACTGCAAGCGTTCTTATCTGCTATGCAAGAGCTCTTGCAAGACTTAAAGCTGAGGGCGCTACAGGCTGCAAGACTGCTTTCGATATCGCTCCTGCTTATCTTTCAAAGCTCAGCGGCGAAGAGCTGAGAGCTTCTATGCTTTAATGTAAATCATTCACTTAAAAGAGTCGCTTTGCGCGGCTCTTTTTGTGTGTATATCTAACAAAGAATAATAACATTTTATGTATAATTTGTAATTTTTATTCCCTTTTTATTGACACTTCGCTCCAGAAATGCTACAATATAATTGTAAATCTGACATATCAGGGGGTATAGCTATGGCAATGGTTAATGCTATATGTACGAGTTGTAATAAAACAGTCGAAGTCGATAATAAAAAAGACGCTTGGGTCTGCCCTCATTGCAGTACGCCTTTTGTTGTTATGAAGGCGATAAACAGATATAAGGCTCAGCACAAGGAAGTTTCAAGAAAGGTTAAGGCTGTCAAGAAGCAAAGCGCCGATTTTGAAGTGACTGACGGCGTTCTCGTGTGCTACAAGGGAAGCTCGGAGAATGTCACTGTCCCTGCGGAAGTCCGCAAAATCGGAAGCCACGTCTTCGAGAACAATACCACATTGAAGAATATAACTCTCCACGAAAAGGTCGAGGAGATAGGCAGCTATGCTTTCCGCGGCTGCACGGCTCTCGAGGAGATAAAGTTCCCTGACAGCATCACTTCTATTGATATATGGGCTTTCAGAGGCTGTACAAGCCTTAAGAGCGTGATCCTTCCTCCGCATATCCGCTATATCGCAGACTGCCTTTTCGCAGACTGCTCAAATCTGGTCTCCGTTGAAATGCCCGAACCTATCGGCGGTATCGGTTCCTTCGCATTCTCGGGCTGCAAGAATCTCAAGGAGATCAATATCCCTAAATACGTATCCCAGATAGGAAAATACGCTTTTTCGGGCTGCGAAAATCTCGAAAAGATATCTATCCCCGAGGGCGTTTCACTTATCGAGGAGTGTACCTTCGCAAACTGCTCCGTTTTGTCGGAGATAGAACTGCCGAAAACTCTGAAATCCATAGGCGCTTCTGCATTCCAGAACTGCGTTTCACTGCATAATGTTGAGCTCCCCAACGGAGTTCTCAGCATCGACGGTTTTATCGGCTGCACAGGTCTGAGAGCCTTCAACGTTCCCGCAGGCGTTTCGTCTGTCGGCGATTTCAGCGGCTGCGTGAACCTCGAAAAGATATCCATTCCCGCTTCTGTCAAGAAAATAAGCGGCGGTTTCAACAACTGCCCTAAGCTGCTGAATATATCATGGGCTAATCTTGCGGAAAATGCTTCCAATTTCCCGGCTTACTACGAAACTGTCGTGGCAAGCCGCAAAGCGGCAGGAAAATGCGTTTACTGCGGCGGAGATTTCAAGCTCATCTCCAAAACCTGCAAGAACTGCGGCAAGAAAAAAG
>CACZEJ010000007.1 GCA_902780115.1 Ruminococcus flavefaciens
TTGCAACCGCCTCAAAAATACTCCAGAATTCAAATTTAAGCATTATGTGCCCTCCTTAGGTCAAGTTGCTCTTATGCTTTACCGATTACCATAATGGCAATAACAAAGCCGTAGATAGCGGTAGCTTCTGCGAGAGCACAGCCCAGCAGGAGCGCTGTTCTGATGTCGCCCTTAGCCTCGGGCTGACGAGCGATAGATTCTGTAGCTTTAGCTGTAGCGATTCCGATACCCACACCTGCACCTGCACCAGTAAGAACGGCGATAGCAGCGCCTATTGCGATGAGTCCCATTTTTAATATACCTCCATATATATACTTATGCTTTACCGATTATCATGATAGCGATAACGAATCCGTAGATAGCAGTAGCTTCTGCGAGGGCACAGCCCAGCAGGAGCGCTGTTCTGATATCGCCCTTAGCTTCGGGCTGACGAGCGATGGATTCTGTAGCTTTAGCTGTAGCGATTCCTATACCTACACCTGCGCCTGCACCTGTAAGAACAGCGATAGCAGCGCCTATTGCGATAAGTCCCATAAATTTATACCTCCGTGAAGTTGATATTATTCTTCTTCAATGGCTTCAGCCATATAAAGAGAAGTAAGGAATACGAATACGTATGCCTGAAGAAGTCCGTCGAAAATATCGAAGTAAGCACTTGCGATGACGGGCACGCCTATTGCGCAGATGCCCTTCTTGACAAGCTCCATAACGACGTATGCACCCAGTACGTTACCGAAAAGACGCATACAGAGTGAAAGGGGTCTTGTTACAAGGTCGAGCAGGTTTATCGGATTGAGCAGGCTTTTCAGCCATTTTACGAAACCTTTTTCGATTATAAAAGCAAGCTGAACAAATATGATCGCTATACCTGCCAGAGCAGCCGTAACGTTAACGTCCTTTGTAGGCGGTACGAAGCCGAACAGACCTATCAGGTTCGCAAAGGCTATGTAGATTATCAGCGTTTCAAGGAAGGGCAGATATTTTTTGCCCTTATGTCCGAGAATTCCCGTAAAGAAATTGTCCAGCCAGTCTATCACGCCCTCGAGTATGCACTGAGAGCCTGTGGGGACCTTTTTCAGCTTATGTGTCAGGATTATGGACAACAGAACTACTGCTGCCATTATTATCCATGTTACAACACATGAATCGGCAACAGGTATCCCGCCGAATATAGGTATCGTAAACGCGGTCTTGGATTCCAGATCCTCCATGATATTGTCCATGATAACACCTTCTTTCAGTTGGCATATCGCCAAATAATAAAACGGAGACTGCAATTACACAAATCTCCGTTGATTGAGTCTTGATGAGGTACAGATATACGTCCCTGCGGACTTTTTCAAGAAGCGGGAATACTCTGTCCCACACTATTATATAATATAACAAAAAACATATATTGTCAAGAGTTTGACGAAAAAACACATAATCATTTTAGGAATGATAACATATATAAATCGTCATTTCCCGTCGCCTTCTGCAAGCTTGACAGCGCGGTCAAGACGTTCGATAGCGCCCGAGTTGAGCTTTTCCGAAAGCCTTATCCTGTCCAGTTCTTTTTTGAATGCGCCCAGCTCATTGGCGATCTTGCGCATGATATCCTCGTTCTGGAGCTGTTTTTCTTCGAGAGCGCACACTCTTTTTATGAGGTCGTTGACGTTTGCTGCGAGTATCTCGTTGGCGTAGTTCTGTTTTTCGCCGAACTCCGTGAGCTTTTCGCCTGCCTTGAACGTTCCGACTTTCTGATGTCCCGTAAAGGTCTTCATTTTCTCATTTGTAAGCTTTAGATCGGACAATTTGTTCACTCCTTTTTTTGAACTTAGAACAGAGGTCATTTGCCTGCTGACGCATCTCAGGACATGAGTTTATTACGCCAGCAGTCGAGGGTATCCCTGACGGTCTGCTCCATACTTATCTCTGCGGACCAGCCTGTGTCAGCGAGGATATGCGAAACATCGGGCTCTATTATAGGTATATCCGAAGCTCTCATACGAGCGGGGTCCTGCTTTACGTTGATGTCACATTCTGCGAAGGACAGCGCCGTATCGAGTATGAACTGTATGGATACAGCCTTTCCTCTTCCCACGTTGTATACAGAACCGCTTTTGCCCTTTTCGCCGAGGAGCCTGTAGGCTCTCACAACGTCGCGTACATCGGTAAAATCGCGCATTGCCGAGAGATTACCTACGCTCATGACGGGTTCGCGGAGCCCCTTTTCAATCTCTGCGATCTGATGGCAGAAATCCGAGATCACGAAAAGATCGCTTTGTTCCGGACCCGAGTGGTTGAAAGCTCGTACCATTACGATATCCATTTTATAGGCATGGGAATATATCTCTCCGAGCATACCCTGACACGCCTTTGTAGCAGCGTAAATATTTCCGGGGTTGAGCGGCTCCGATTCGGAAAGCGGACAAGCTCCCTCGCGGATATAGCCGTATTCCTCGCCCGAGCCTATGAGAAGTACGCGGATATCCTTTTTCTGCGCCTCTCTGACAGCTTCCAGCACGTTTATAGTGCCGATGACGTTTATCTCGGCGGTGAGCTGAGGTCTTTTCCACGATACGGATACCGAGCTCTGAGCGGCGAGATGATACACGATATCGGGCGAGACCTCCTCAAGAAGTGCCGATATATCGTCTTTTTGAAGTATATCCAGTGTATGCACGGGACAGTCTTCATTTATTTTCTCATTTGAAAGACAAGTTGCGTGAACTTCCCATTCAGCGGCTTTGAGCTCCCTTATGAGATAGCCTCCCACGAAGCCTGCCGCACCGATTATCAATGCTTTCAATGGTCTGTCCTCCGTTAACAGTTATTTTAGTATATCGTACAGTCTGCCGAGTATCTTTTTTTCGTTGAAGTCGCTTATAACGCGCTCTGCGGCAGCTTTTCCGTATTTTTCACGAAGCTCCCTGTGCTTTGCAAGGTGGTTTATCGCCTGAGCGAGAGCCTTTGGCGATGACGGCGGAACGGTTAGACCCGTCTTGCCGTGAAGGCTTACATAGGGTACTCCCGAGCTGAGCGACGTATTGATAACGGGCTTGCCGTAGACCATAGCTTCTATCTGGACGATGCCGAATGCTTCACTTGGGGCTATCGACGGGAGCACGAATATATCGCAGTCGGCGTAAGCCTGACGCAGCTCCACATCGGGGAGAAATCCCAGAAAATGCACCTTTTTCTCCATGCCGTGCTCTGCACAGTAGCGCTTCAGTCTGTCACCGAGCTCGCCAGTGCCTGCGATAAACAGCTCGCAGCCTTCGACCTTGGTGAAAGCCTTCAGCAGCACGTCAACGCCCTTGTAGTAAACAAGTCTTCCTGTGAAGAACACCTTTACGCTGTTCTTGTCGTAAGCTCTTTCCGTGAGCACGGGTCTGCGCGGCACAGAGAGGTATTCCTCGGGGACTATGCCGTATGGTAGCACTCTGCACTTGCTGCTGAATTCAGGCAGATAGAGGGAATGCTTTACGTGACCCTCGGTTGCCGTGAGGATAACATCGGCTCTTTTCAGGAGATAGCGCATGAAGGGCTTGTAAAAGAGCATGAGCTTCTTCTGCTTAACGATGTCGCTGTGCCATGAAACGACTACCTTTCCTTTGTAGCCCGACAGCAGCAGAGCTGCATCTGCCAGCGGAAAGGGAACGTGGATATGCACAACGTCGGCTTTTTTCGCCATTTTTCTGAAATGCCGTATAAATGACAGTGAAAGCGGACATGAGAAGTAAGTTCCGAGACTGCCCGAGCGCACCAGTTCAACGCCGTTCATGCGTTCCCTGATAGTACCGCCCCTGCCGTCGCGGCAGACGAGAGCTCTGACGTTTACGCCGCCGAGCTTGCCCAGTTCCTCGGAATACTGTCTTATCAGCGTTTCGATTCCGCCTATATGGGGGTAATAAGCCTTATTGACTTCAAGTATGTTCAGTTTCTTACTCATTTTTCAAGCTCCCTGTAGATATCGAGAAGCATTTCTGCCGAGCGTTCCCATGTAAAGCCCTTGGCTCTTTCAAGACCTTTTCGGCTGAGTTCTTCGCGGAGCTTCGGGCTGCTGTACAGTCTGTAGAGTCCCTGTGCGATGCTTTTTACGGAATAAGCGTCGCAAATAACGGCACAGTCGCCTGTTACCTCGGGGAGAGAAGCTTCTCCCGAAGTCAGCACGGGAACGCCGCAAGCCATAGCCTCCAGCGGCGGCATACCGAATCCTTCGTATATCGACGGGAAAACGAATGCCAGAGCGCCGCACATGAGCGGATTCATGTCCTCGGAGGGAACGTACTTCGTGAATATCACGTTTTTAGTCATGCCCAGCTTCTCAACACGGCTGTAGATGCCGTTGTCGAGCCAGCCCTTGCCGCCTGCAAGGACGAGTTTCGGAGCCTTGTCTCCGACTTTTTTTGCAAAGGCAGCATAAGCCGAGATAAGGCGTTCGAGGTTCTTTCGGGGCTCGATAGTACCGAGGTAAAGGAAGTAATCGCCTTCGATGTCCAGCGACTTCTTTACTTCGGGTATACGCTCGGGCTCATCGCACGGGTGGAACCTTTCAAGGTCAACGCCGCAGGGAACTACTCTTATCTTGTGTTCATGCCGGGGAAAGTATTTGATTATCTCAGACTTTGAGAATTCAGAGTCCGTAACGATGATATCCGCACGTTTCATGGAGCGTTTCAGCCCTGTTTCGAGCATGAAGCGTGTCCTTCCGCGTACTGTTTCGGGGAAAGCCTTGTACACCATGTCATGGACGGTCACGACTTTTTTTCCGTGAACGAACGGCGGCACGATGTAATTGAAAAAGTGCGTTATATCGCTTTTTCTGCCGAAGAAAAAGGAGTACGGGATCGGGAGGAATGTACTTGCAGCGCGGTAAAGATAGCCCGAGAAGTCGGAAGTGTTCAGCTTTATGCGCTTCCCTGCGAACTTCTTCACGCGCTTTACACGTTCCCTGTCGCCGCTTGTGAAGAAGCTGTACTCGTATTCATGTTCGGGGTGAAGCTGTGCAAGGGTCTGGGTCTGTCCGACCTCGCACCAGCCGATACCCGTGATCTTATCGCTGCAAATAGGTACAGCGTCGAAAGTGATCTTCATAATTGCTCCTAACAATGTAAATTAATGCAAAGGGATAAATGACGAGCCCTGCTGTAGGGGCAGGTCATATCAGATCGGAGACATAAGCGTCGATGTCTGCGATGTAAGCGTCGGCAGCAGACTGCTCGCAGCCTTTTTTGCCGAAAAAGCCTGCTTTCTCGCAAGGCAGCGGCATATTTCTTATGCGTTCCAGATCAGACATTGCCTGAGCTTTGTTCATGCCGCCGTTTATGCTGATGATAAGGTTGTTGTAAGCGTCAGCCTTTGCTGTGAAGGCTGCCTTATTGTAGCCGCCCTTTAACATTTTAACGGCATAATAGTCTGATATATTATATCGTCTGAGCTCCTTGTCCAGCTTGTTCAGCAGGTTTTCCACGTCCTGAGGCTCAAAGCCTTTTGCGCTTATGGGCATGGGAAAGCTTCTGAGCTGTTCTGCTGCCATAATGGCGTTGTCAACAGTTGTATTGCCCTTTTGCAGATCACTTATGATAGCCTGATAATTGGTTATGAGCTGCAAAGTTGTCTGACAGTCGTACCCGTTGCTGATCTGTCTGAGTACCGTAAAGTCCATGATATCGACTCCTTACTTGAAGGTCCTGACTATGTTCATTTCCAGGTCTGCGATATATGCGTCAGCGTCTTCGATAGAGTAGCCCACCTTCCCGAAGAAGCCGCCTTTTTCTTTCTGCATTGGTTTTTGCTGGATCTGTGCGAGTTCAAGCCTTGCCTGTTCGCTTGGCAGACCGTTCTGCATAGCTGTGATAAGCTTGTTGTATGCGTCCAGTTTGGTTATGAAGGATTCTTTGTTGTAACCGCCTTTTACACTTCTCAAGATCTCTGCTTCCATATTTATTCTCCCTCTGAAAAATGATGATTGTTTGACCGATTTACGTTTATATTGCTTGAAATGACCGAAATTTTGTTAAGCTGTCTTATAAAAATGTCTGTGATCGTGTGACCTCTGAACGGCAGACTGCCGCATTATGCAGATATTGTTTTATTGCCTAAGAATATGACAAGGTGTATCAGAGCATTATCTTCTCTGATATTTTTTTCTCCAGATCGGCTATATATTTATCGGTATCCTCGACAGAGAAACCGCTTCCCTTCAGGATAAGACCGCCCTTTGCCTTTGGGATCGGAGTGGCTCTTATCTTTGCAAGCTCAGCGTTGATCGCTGCGTCAGATAAAGCGCCCTGTTCTATCATGAGCAAAAGCGTATTATAGCTGTCAAGCTTTGAAATTACAGCACCTTTGTCGTAACCGCCTCTTACAGTTCTAAGTACCTCGTTTTCCATGATAAAGCCCCTCCTTTTAGACCTTAGGCAGAAGGGAACGCCGAAAAAAGGCGCTCCCTTGACCGTTTGTTTATGATACGGCGTTTCAGCCGATAACTTCTTTTACCTTTATTTCCTTTTCAACGAGTGCAAGATCGTTCTTGACCATGCGCTCTACGAGCTGTGAGAAGTCTATCTCGCGCTTCCAGCCGAGAGCCTTTTCAGCCTTTGAAGGATCTCCGAGGAGGATATCTACCTCAGCAGGGCGGAAGAACTTCTTGTTTACCTTTACGATAGTCTTGCCGTTAGCCTTGTTTATGCCGATCTCGTCAACGCCTTCGCCCTTCCACTCGATCTCGATATCAACGTGCTTGAAAGCAGTCTCAACGAATTCGCGGACAGTTCTTGTCTCATTTGTAGCGATAACGTAGTCATCGGGCTTATCCTGCTGGAGCATGAGCCACATAGCGCGGACGTAGTCCTTTGAGTGGCCCCAGTCGCGCTTTGAGTCCATATTTCCGAGCTCCATGTACTCCTGAACGCCCAGCTTGATACGAGCAACAGCGTCAGTGATCTTACGTGTTACGAACTCGATTCCGCGGCGCTCGGACTCGTGATTGAAAAGGATACCCGAGCAAGCGAAAAGACCGTAGCTCTCGCGGTAGTTCTTGGTGATCCAGTGACCGTAGAGCTTTGCAACGCCGTATGGACTTCTTGGGTAGAAAGGAGTTGTCTCCTTCTGTGGGATCTCCTGAACGAGACCGAACATCTCGGAAGTTGAAGCCTGATAGAAGCGAGCCTCGGGCTTAACTATGCGGATAGCCTCGAGCATATTTGTAACGCCGACAGCGTCGATATCAGCTGTACCGAGAGGAGTGTCCCAGCTTGTAGCAACGAAGGACTGAGCAGCGAGGTTGTACACCTCATCAGCCTGAGATATCTTCATAGCGGATATAAGGGAAACAGGGTCGGTCATATCGGCATAGATAAGAGTTACCTTGTCCTTGAGGTGAGCGATGTTGCCGTAATCGGCAGTAGCCTTTCTTCTCCAGATTCCGTATACGTTATAGCCCTTTTCGAGAAGGAGCTCTGCAAGATAAGAGCCGTCCTGACCTGTGATTCCTGTAATAAGTGCGTTTTTCATTTATTATTTTTCTCCTTTATAATAATTACTTTTATACAAGTTCGTTTCTGTTCTGCTCTTTGAGCTGAGCAATGACCTTTTTAACGTCCTGGGTGTTGTTCTTTGAGCAAACAAGGAGAACGTCATCGGTATCCACGATGATGATATCGCGTGTTCCGACAGCAGCGACAAGGCGTTTTCCGCCGCATATAGTCGTGCGCTTTGAGTCTATGGTGATAACGTCGCCGTCGATGAAGTTCTTGTCGTCGTCGGTCTCGTTGATGCGTTCGACAGCGAGCCAGCTTCCCACGTCGTCCCAGCCGAAGCTTCCCGGGATAGTGTATATATGCTTAGCCTTTTCCATGATGCCGAAGTCAACGGACTCGCTTCTGAAGGCTGTGAACTCCTTGACGAGTATATCCGTGAACTCAGGTGTGCCGAAAGCCTGTCCTATGCGGACTGCGCCCTCATAGATATCGGGCATGAGGTTCTGGAGGTTGAGCATGATGGAAGATACCTTCCATACGAACATACCGCTGTTCCAGAGGTACTTGCCTGATGCGAGGTATTCCTTTGCGGTAGCGAGGTCGGGCTTCTCGACGAAGCGTTCAACGGCGTAGACATCGCCCTTTTCCTCACCGAAATTGATGTAGCCGTAGCCTGTTTCGGGATATTCGGGAGTGATGCCGATAGTAACGAGGCGCTTGCCTTTTTCGGCAGACTTGATAGCTTTTTTGAGAGTGTTTATATATATGTCCTCATAGCCGATGAGGTGGTCTGACGGGAGCACCATCATGATAGCATCTTCATACTTTCTGCCGATAACAGCTGCCGCAAAGGCGATACACGGAGCAGTGTTCCTTGCGCATGGCTCTGCGAGGATATTCTCGCGCGGTATGTTCGGGAGCTGATCGAGCACGAGCTCGATGTAAGCTGCATTGGTAACGATGAAAATGTCTTCGGCTTCCACTAACGGGAGGAGTCGCTTTACTGTTTTTTGTATCATGGTCTCGCCGTCTTTTGTGAGCGAGAGGAACTGCTTTGGTGTGGCATTTCTGCTCTTGGGCCAGAAACGTTCACCGCGTCCGCCGGCCATGATAACTGCTGTGGTCTTCATTTGCTGTGTTCTCCTTTTTTATCGCTGTTCTTCGGCACGAGCAGAGCTTCTTCCATTTCTGCGTTATTCTTTGGTGGGAAGAACATGGTCTTTAAAGTCATTAGAATTATCTGAAGGTCAAGACGTATAGAGTAGTTTTCTATATACATCAGATCCATTTTCAGCTTGTCATACGGGGTGGTGTCGTAAGCACCCGTTACCTGCGCATAGCCTGTAAGACCTGCCTTTACTTTAAGGCGGAAGCCGAATTCAGGCATATCCTTTTCGTATTCAGCCGTAAGCTCGGGGCGTTCTGGGCGAGGGCCTACCACTGACATATCGCCCTTGAGGATATTGAGGAGCTGCGGGAACTCGTCCACGCGGAATTTTCTCAGTATCTTTCCCACAGGAGTTATACGGTCGTCTTCCTCGGAGGCAAGACGGGCTTTGCCGTCTTTTTCCGCATCGACTATCATGCTTCGGAACTTGTACACGTAGAATTCCCTGCCGTCGAGGGTCAGGCGCTTCTGCTTGTACAGCACGGGGCCGCCGTCGTAGAGCTTTACCGCTATGGCGGATATTATCATGAACGGAGCAGCAGGGACAAGAGCGACCAGCGAGAATACGATGTCGAAAATGCGCTTGAAGAGCTGCTGTTCAAAGTCAAGACCGTAGTTGCGGCAGAGCATGAGGGGAGTATCGAACAGACGGATATCATCTGCTCCTCTTATTATAATATCGGATATTTTAGGAGCTATATACGCACGTTTTGAGTGTGCAAAGCAGAATTTCAGGTAATCGTTTCGCAGCTCGGCAGGAGTGTCGCAGATTATAACGCCTTCATACTTCATTATAAGCTCCTTGACTTTATCCTCGGGCTCGTTTATGCTTATGGATTCGCATATCATGTACTTGTCAACGCGCTGACTCATTTTCAGAACGAGTGAGGCAGCCTGATGGCTTCCGTAGATGATGACCAGTTTTCGCGGAGGGTATATCATGAAGTAAAGCCTGCCTGCGAACAGCGTCCACAGGGCGATGATGCCGAAATCGAAACAGGTCATATACACTACAGGCATAAAAGCCATGAAATGTCGTCCGATAAGGCTGATAACGAAGTAGGATACAACATTTACGCAAGCCATGGACAGCATCTGCGAGTAAAGCATATCCGTTTTTTTCAGGTAGCCCAGCTTGAAGCCGCCGTATGCTCTGAAAAAGAGGAGCACGAGAAGGCAGTATATAGCGATGAGCACCCAGTTTCCGCGCCTGTAGTACGGGAAAATGATCTCCTTGCTGTATTCCTTGTACCAGACATAGGCGAAAACGCCCGTGAGCATTGCGAGAAGGAATATACCCGAGACGAAAGTAACGAATCTTTTATATAAGTCTCTGTTTTTATTCATAGTTTTTATCCGCTTGAAGGCGGACAGTCTCCTTTGTGTGTTTTGTTTGTTTCTTCTGTGATTTCCGCAAATAGCGGCACAAAATCATTATAACAAATCAATATCGCTCTGTCAATATAAATTGACGTATTTGGCAATAAATGAAAGGAGTTTGTAGCGTTTTGCACAAAAAGTTCATGTCTCTGATATGGTGCAGGAGGGGTAATAGTGCTGAAGTATCTCACGCCAGTTCTTTCCGTCGGCAGCCATTGCATTGGCACCGTACTGGCTCATGCCCACGCCGTGTCCGAAGCCCTTTGTGGTTATGACGAATTCTCCGCACTCGCAGCGCACATCAAAGGCGGCAGACCGAAGGGAAAGAGCTGTTCTGATATCGCCGCCCGTGACGGTACGGTCTCCCACGGAAGCGGTCAGGACTGTACCTGCGTCGGAAAGGGTCTGCGGCACGAGCCATGTGCCCGTATCCTCGCCAAGGGAGACATCGGAGAAGGCGGCTTCGAGAGCGGTCTTCATCTCGTCTATGGTGAAGCGCTTTTCCTCGCGGAATTTCGGGGCAGTGAGGTCGGAGCGGCTGTCCACCTCCACAAGGTATTCCACGGGAGCTCCCCATGCGTTCTCGGCGCTTTCCGTAAAGCCTGATGACATGGAGTGGAAAGCGGCTATAATAGGCGTATCGTCGTAGGTAATTATATACGGGAGAACTTCGTCCACAGCTGCGGCGATTTTTTGGTAGCTTTCGGCAAAGCTGCCGCCCATATGCTCTTTTGCCTGTTCCTTTGTGAAAAAGCCCTGATACTTCGAGGGATCGTTGGAAAAGTCGGCTCCGCGGAGCTCTCCGTCAGTCGGCTCCTTTTCGCGCATACGCTGCCTTTCGGCGTAGGTATGGGCTGCAACGGCTTGTGCTTTCAGAGCCTCGGGCTCGAATGAAGCAGGCATTTCCGCACAGACAGCTCCTATAACATAGTCGCGCACAGGCACTTCTATCACCTGTCCGCTCGCAGTGTCGAGCACTTTGTACGGCTCTGCGGAGAAGCTCTCCTGCGGCTTTTTTACCTTCAGCGCAGAGACAGCAGCTTTGTCCTCAGTGGGACGCGAAGCTGCCGAAATGTGCGTATCTCCCGATATACAGGCAGGAACGGCTGGCAGGACAGTAACGGCAGCCGCAAGCAATAATGTGGCAGCAAGTAGTTTTTTCATGGGTTTCTCCTTTCGTTTGAACTGCTTATTTTATATTTTAAATTATATTTGACATTAAGCGTGATTTGGTGTATAATTGAATATGAATATGTTTTAGGAGTGTGATCGCAATGCCGTCATTCATTTCAGGCGCTAATATTACAGATTTATGCGGGAGACTTGCAGATAATACCGCTATAGATCCAAAACTCTATGAGAAATATCACGTTAAGAGAGGTCTTCGCAACAGCGATGGCACAGGTGTCATGGCAGGTATCACAAATATCTGCAATGTTCACGGATACGTGGTGAATGAGGGCGAAAAGGAGCCTATCCCGGGTCAGCTTATCTACAGAGGATACAATATCAACGACCTCGTTGAGAATGTTGAAGCTGATGACCGCTACGGCTATGAGGAAACTGCATTCCTTCTGCTTTTCGGACATCTTCCGAACGATAAGGAGCTCAAGACTTTCAGTTCCTATATTTCGGTAAAAAGAGACCTCCCCAACGGCTTCGTTGAGGATATGATACTCAAAGCTCCGTCGAAGAATATCATGAACAAGCTGGCACGTTCGGTACTTGCTCTGTATTCCTACGATGACGAGTGCGAGAACAAGGGGCTCGAAAACGAGATGCGCACGGCTGTAAGCCTTATCGCAAAGATGCCTGTAATCATGGCGAACGCTTATCAGGTAAAGCGCAGAGTTTTCGATAACCAGAGCATGATAATGCACCCTATCAACTATGAGGAGAACACCGCACAGTGTATCCTTTCACTGCTTCGTCCCGACAGACAGTACACCAAGGAAGAGGCACAGATGCTGGACAGACTGCTCATGTTACAGGCTGAGCACGGCGGCGGAAACAACTCAACATTTACCTGCCGTGTACTCACATCATCGGGCACAGATCCGTATTCTGCTTATTCATCGGCTATATGCTCACTGAAAGGTCCCCGTCACGGCGGTGCGAACCTTGCGGTCATACATATGCTCGATGACTTCAAGGCTAATATCAGGAACTGGGAGAACGAGGGCGAAGTCGCTGATTATATGCGCAAGACGATACGTAAGGAAACTAACGACCATTCGGGTCTTATCTACGGCATGGGCCACGCAGTATATACTATCTCCGATCCCCGTGCAGTGATACTCAAGAAGAAGGCTTTCGAGCTTGCTCACGGCAAGGAAATCGAAGCTGAATTCCGTCTCCTCGAGACTATCGAGCGTCTTACACCTGAGATATTCCTCGAGATGAAGGGCAGCACAAAGACCATGTGCGCAAACGTTGATATGTATTCGGGACTTGTTTACCGTATGCTCGGTATCCCCGATGAGCTGTTCACACCTCTGTTTGCTATCGCTCGTATGTCGGGCTGGGCTGCTCACCGTATGGAGGAGATACTCACAGGCGGCAGGATAATCCGTCCCGCATATAAGGCTATTGCAAAGGAAAAGGCTTATATAAAGCTCTCTGAGCGTGAATGATGCTCAGATCATGCTGATATGGAAAAACTATTAAAGCTTGCTGCGGCTGTCTGTACGACAGCCGCACTTACGGGCTGCACCTTCGGCGCGAGCATCGACACACTGATGACTCCGCCTAAGCTCGGTCTGGAGCAGGAACAGATATATACAAAGCTGACAGATTCTCTCGGAGCATCGAACATCAGCCTTAAATATCCGAAATCGGGAAAGTATCTCTCGGCATTTATAATCGAGGATATAGACGGCGACGGCGGCAACGAGGCAATAGTGTTCTATGAGCGAAGGAATCATTCCGCTGACGAGAACCCGCTGCGGATAAATATCCTTGACAAAGAGGGCGACCGCTGGCGTTCGGTAGTTGATGACGCGGTTTTCGGAAGCGAGCTTGAAGAAGTAATGATATCTAAGCTCGGCTCCAATGACCGTATAAATATCATAATCGGTACCAGCCTCATCAACCGCTCGGAAAAGAACGTATATATATACAACTACGCCAACGGTATCCTGGAAAATCCTACTTTTTCCGAGTCATACTCGTTCATCGGAGTTTCCGACCTTGACAATGACGGCGAAAATGAGTTCCTGCGCCTGAAAGGTGCATCGAACGGAGAACCTGCCGCCGCAGAAGCCTATAAGCTGGACAGCGAGGGTATGTATCATAAGCTGGCACAGTCCCTCAGCGGCAGCTTTACCGATTTCGACAGCATAAGCTACGGCATGGTGGGCAGCCGCAAGGGACTGTATATAGATGCAGTTTCGGGAACAGGCTACGTACAGTCCGATATCGTTTATATGGACGAAAAAGGTATGGAAAAGGTCTTCCAGACTCCCGAGGAATCAGCAAGGACTATCCGTCCCGCAGGCTGTATGTCCTTTGATGTTGACGGCGACGGAAGTATAGAGATACCTATACAGACCACAGCCCCGGGATATGAGGAAAAGGGCGAGAGCGAACAGCTCAGGCTCACGGACTGGATGCAGGTGACTGACGATTACAGGCTCGAAAAGCGGTATACCTCGTATTACAGCGTCAATAACGGCTATATTTTCATATTTCCCGAAAAGTGGGTGGGAAAAGTCTCGGTAATGCGCGATACCGTCAACGATGAGATCGTGTTCTGCAAGTACAGCGATGAAGGCATGGGGCGCGAGCTCTTGCGCATATTCTGCGCCGAGGATCTTCCTTCACGCGAGGACAGGATATCGGGCGGATATATGCTCATGCATACCAAGGGCGAAGCGTCTTATCTGGCGTTTATCCCTGCCGATAACGACCCCGACGGACTTTCGATAACAGCAGGCGATGCAGCCATAGGCTTCAGGACAAGAGACTGATACGGCGGCTGCTTATAATACATACAAATCCATACAAAGGAGTGAACCTCTGATGAAACGTATACTCATATGTGAGGACGAGGATACTATCCGTGAATTCGTCGTCATAAACCTGAAACGTGCAGGCTATGATGTAGTTGATGTCAACTGCGGCGAAGCGGCTCTCAAGACCTTTGAGACCGAACACGGAAACTTCGATATCGTTCTCCTTGATATAATGATGCCGGGTATAGACGGCTTTACGGTCTGCAAGAAGATACGCGAAAAAAGCTCTACCATCGGTATCATAATGCTCACGGCAAGGACACAGGAAATGGACAAGGTAAGCGGTCTGATGATAGGCGCTGATGACTACATCACAAAGCCCTTCTCACCCTCTGAGCTCACTGCCCGCGTCGATGCGATATACCGCCGTGTGTGCATGAGCTTTATCAAGACCGAGAAGCAGTCCCTTATCGAGAGCGGCCCTTTCGTCCTCAACCTGAAAAGCAGGACTGTCACCAAGGACGGCACACCTATAGAGCTTACACAGGTCGAGTACCAGATACTCGAATTCTTCATGAACAATAAGAATACGGCTCTTGACCGTGCAAGCATACTCAACCACATATGGGGCGAGAGCTATTACGGCGATGACAAGATCGTCGATGTAAATATCAGACGTATCCGCATGAAGATAGAGGAAGAACCTTCCAACCCCAAATACATCATTACTATATGGGGTTACGGCTATAAATGGAATGATATGCAGTAATGGCTAAAAAGAGTATCACAAAGCGCTGGATATTCAACAATCTCGGCGTTGTTGTACTTGCGCTGCTCGTTATAGATATGGCTATCGTCTATGCTATACAGAATTACTTCTACAGCTCCGCAAAGCAGTACCTTATCTCGAAGATAAACGCGGTAACAAGTGTGCTGAGTATGCATTCTCAGGACAGCTCCGCAAATTTCTCCGCAGAGATGAGAAAAATGCTCGAAAACTTCAACGAGAAGGACAAGATAGAGCTCATGGCTATCAACTCAAAGGGCAGAGTTGTGCTGACTTCATCGGGATTCTCTCCCGACGAGGACGTGCCGATGCCTGACTATGAGGAAGCTATGGAGCAGAATGAAGGCTATGATGTAAGAAAAATAGGCGGCGGCGAGAAGATCATGGCAGTGTCCGTGCCCATATCTTCAATGAGCAACGAGTACAGTGCCGTGAGAATGGTCACTTCACTGACCGAGATCGACAATACCATAAAAGGATATACAGCAGCTGTAACGCTGGTATGCGTCATCATTATCCTTATCATCGTTATAACGGGTCTGTACTTTGCAGGCTCCATAGTCCGCCCGATACGTCAGATAAGCGGTATCGCCCATAAATTCGCAATGGGAGACTTCTCCACACGTATCGACAGCGAGAGCGATGACGAGATAGGCGAGCTGTGTACAGCTATAAATAATATGGCGGACGAGCTTTCAACTGCCGAGGCTATGAAGAATGAGTTCATATCCTCAGTCTCCCATGAGCTGAGAACGCCGCTCACAGCTATAAAGGGCTGGGCGGAAACTCTCATGATAGACGGCGGCGGAAGTCCCGATACCATGAAAAAGGGCGTAGGCGTTATCGTCAACGAGACCGAAAGACTTTCGCAGATGGTTGAGGAGCTCCTCGATTTCTCGCGTATGCAGAACGGTCACTTCACCCTCCAGAACGCAAATATGGACATACTTGCCGAACTGGGCGATGCGGTGCTCATATACAGCGACAAGGCAAGGCGTGAGGAGAAGGCGATAATCTACAATGAGCCGGAGATGCTGCCCTTCGTTTACGGCGACAAGAACCGTATACGTCAGGTATTCATAAATGTTATCGACAACGCGGTAAAGTATTCCTCAGCAGGGGATACCGTTACCATAAAGGCATACGAAAACGGCGAAAGCGTCGTTATAACGGTGAAGGATACGGGCTGCGGCATCAAGCAGTCGGATCTTTCAAAGGTAAAGACTAAGTTTTACAAGGCTAATCACACCCGCAGAGGATCAGGCATAGGTCTTGCCGTGGCTGATGAGATAATCAGTATGCACGGCGGTACTATGGAGATCACCAGTGAGGGCGAAGGCATGGGAACAACTGTTATCATAACCCTGCCTGCCGTTAAGCAGTAATATTATATTCAATAAGGTGAAAAAATGGGAAAAAGCGATACTTCACAGGAAAAATTCAAATCAAAAATAGGCGGTCAGGCTCTCATTGAGGGAATAATGATGCTCGGGCCGAGCAAGGGCGCAATGGCTTGCAGACTCCCCGACGGTACTATCGACCTGGAAACATGGGAGGAGAATAACGGCAAGAGCGCTCCGTGGTACAGAAAAGTGCCGCTGGTAAGAGGCTGTACCAACTTTGCTATATCCCTCGTCAAGGGCTATAAGTATATGATGAAGTCTGCTGAGAAGCAGATGCCCGAGGACGAGGAAGACGATAAGGACAAGAAAAAGGAGCAGACTCAGGACGGTGCGGCTGCTGAGGAAAAAGTGAACGCAGCAGAGACAAGCAGCAAGGAAGCTCCCGACGAGAAGAAAAAGGAAAGCTCGGGCTATGATATAGCTATGTATCTCGGTATCCTTATCGGAGTTGTCATGGCGGTCGGACTTTTCGTAATGCTGCCGAAGTGGATAGTTGCTTTTATCCCCAACATAAAATCACATAATATCCTGCGCTCGCTTCTTGAAGGCGTAGTAAAGATAGTTCTCTTTGTGCTGTATATGTACCTCACAAGCCTTATGAAGGACATACGCAGACAATTTATGTATCATGGTGCAGAGCACAAGACCATTGCCTGCCATGAAGCGGAGCTTCCCCTTACTGTGGAGAATATCCGCAAGCAGTCACGCTTCCACAAGCGCTGTGGAACGAGCTTCATATTCATAGTGCTTCTTGTAAGCATATTTGTGATGTGCTTCGTTCCTTTCACAGTTACATGGCAGCGTATAGTGGCTTCGCTGATACTGCTCCCGCTTATAGTCGGCATTTCCTATGAGTTCATAAGACTTGCGGGCAATAACGATAACGCATTCACACGTATACTGTCAGCTCCCGGACTTGCTATGCAGCGCATAACTACCCGTGAACCTGACGATAGTATGATAGAAATAGCCATCGCAGCAATGACTCCGTGTATCCCTCAGGATAAGGAGGAGGACAAGTGGTAAGCCGAGGCGAGCTTTTTGCGGAGTGCCGCGACCTTATCGCACAGCGCGATGACGAGACAGCAGAATTCGATACTACCTGCATCTTTCAGGACCTGCTTGGGGATAAGTTCCCCATGTTCGCTCCGAAAGAGCCTGTCCCCGATGATAAGGCGGCAGAGATACGCGATCTTGCGAAAAGACGCTCGGAGGGCTATCCGTTGCAGTATCTCCTGGGACAGTGGGAATTCTGGGGCTGTAACTTCAAAATAGGCGAGGGCGTGTTGATACCGCGCCCCGATACAGAGACTCTCGTGGAGCAGGTGCTGGACATCTGCCGCAGAGAGAATCTCTCAGCACCTAAGATAGCAGACCTGTGCAGCGGCAGCGGCTGTATCGCAGTTGCCCTGAAAAAGGAGCTCCCTCAGGCAGAGGTCTGGGCGGTAGAGCTCTCGGACACGGCGCTGGGCTATCTGAGACAGAATACTCAGCTTAACGGCTGCGGTGATATACACATACTTAAAGGCGACGTGCTGAAAAGCGAGACTGCCGCGTCAGTCAGAGGACTGGATATCCTCGTCAGCAATCCGCCGTATCTCACATCGCAGGATATGAGCGAGCTTCAGACCGAGGTAAGACACGAACCTGCTTCCGCACTTTTCGGCGGCGAGGACGGTTTGGATTTCTACAGAGCTGTTACGGAGCTGTGGAAAACTTCCATAAATGAAGGCGGATATATCGCCTATGAGTACGGCATGGGACAGCACGATGCTGTCAAAGCTATACTCGAAAAGAATGGCTTCACCGATGTGGAGCTTCGCAGGGACGGAGGCGGGATAATCCGCACAGCCGCAGCGAAAAACATCATCAGGAGCGGTTTCGGCTCCTGATACATGACCATGTAAACCTGATATCAATATATAAGTACAGGACGGAGGAAAAACCTAATGGCAAAAAAGGAACTTGCTAAGAAACCAACTGTTGTGAGGGTAACAACAAAGGAAGACAAGAAAACAGCCCTCGACGGTGCTCTCAAGCAGATAGAGAAGAAATACGGTGCAGGTGCGGTAATGCGCCTCGGACAGACAAAGACGCTGAATGTGGACGCTATACCTACCGGTTCTATGACACTGGATATGGCTCTGGGTATCGGCGGAGTTCCGAGAGGCCGTATCGTTGAGGTATACGGACCTGAAAGCTCAGGTAAGACTACTGTAGCTCTTTCCATTGTTGCACAGGCTCAGAAGGCAGGCGGCGAAGCTGCATTCATCGACGTTGAACACGCTCTCGATCCTGTATATGCGCAGGCTCTTGGCGTAAATATCGACGATCTGCTGGTATCTCAGCCTGACAGCGGCGAGCAGGCTCTCGAAATTGCCGAGGCTCTTATCCGTTCGGGCGCTATCGACGTTATCGTCCTTGACTCCATCGCTGCAATGACTACCCGTGCCGAGATAGACGGCGAAATGGGCGATCTCCACGTTGGACAGCTTGCAAGACTTATGTCGCAGGCTATGAGAAAGCTCACGGCAGCTATATCAAAGTCCAACTGTGTTGCTATATTCATCAACCAGATACGCGAGAAGATAGGCGTTATGTACGGCAACCCCGAGACTACTCCCGGCGGTCGTGCCCTGAAGTTCTATGCATCGGTTCGTATCGAGGTCAGAAAGGGCGAGGTTCTCAAATCAGGCACAGACGTTATCGGTGCTACCACAAAGTGCAAGATAGTCAAGAACAAGGTCGCTCCGCCATTCAAGGAGTGCCAGTTCGACCTGATGTACGGTACGGGCATTTCCCGTACAGGCGAGGTGCTCGACCTTGCTGTAGACCTTGATATCATAAAGAAGGGCGGTTCATGGTTCAGCTACAAGGATCAGAAGCTGGGACAGGGACGCGATAACGTCAAGGAGCTTCTCCAGAATGACGAAGCACTCATGAAGGAGATAGAGGAGCAGATACTCGCTCATAAGGACGAGCTGAAGGCTGCTGCACCAAAGAAGAGCAAGAAGGAGGAAGCTCCTGCCGAAAAGACTGCTGCCGAAAACAGCGGAGAAGCAGAAAGCGAGGACGTTCTTGCAAGCTTTGACGAGGACTTTGACGAGTTCACTCCTGCTGAGGAATAATGAAGATAACATCGGTCACCCGATATAAAGGCTCGACCTATGAGGCGGAGCTGGACGACGGACGGAAGCTGTACCTCCATGCGGATATCATCACCGATTTCGGCATACACGCAGGTATGGAGACCGACCGCGAAACGCTCAGAAAGATAATATATGCCTCTAATTTCCGCAGAGCCTATCAGCGGGCGCTCTACCTGCTGGATTACAGAGATTATACATATTCGGAAATGTACAAAAAGCTTGTCGAAAACTACAAGAGCGAGGCTCTGTGTACTGCCGTTATGAAGCGGCTCACGGAGCACGGCTTCATCGACGACGTGCGCTATGCCGAGCGTATGGCGCGTAAACTCGTGGAGATAAAGCGTTTCGGCAGGCGGCGTTCAAAGCGCGAGCTCATGCAGAAGGGCATAAGCGGATTCATCGCTGAGGACGCTCTCGAACCTTATTCGGCAGCCTTTGAGGAGAACCTCATGGAGCTGCTCAGGACAAAGCATTCCCGATATTTAACAGACCGCGAAGATAAAAGGTCAATAGAAAAAGTAAAAAGTGCTCTTGTGCGTTACGGTTATGATTTTACGGAAATAAACCATGCCGTTAAGGAATATTTCGATAACGCAGATGAGTTTGAGGAGGAAAACTGACATGGCGATCAAGGTGGGTATGGTATCCCTTGGCTGCTCGAAGAATCTGGTAGACTCGGAGCGTATGCTCCATAAGCTTAAAAGCCACGGCTATAAGCTTGTTACTGAACCCGGACTTGCCGATGTTGCGGTAGTCAATACCTGTGGCTTCATAAAGGCTGCAAAGGAAGAAGCGATAGACACTATCCTTGAACTGGGAAAGCTCAAGGAGGAGGGTACTCTTAAAAAGATCATAATCACAGGTTGTCTTGTGGAAAGGTATAAGGAGGAGGCTGCCGAACAGTTTCCAGAGGCTGATGCTGTTATCGGCATAGGCGATACAAAAGATATCGTTGATATCCTTGACCATGTTCTTGCAAACGAGCGTGTAGTACGCTTTGCACCTAAGCTCGATGCGGAGCTATGCGGCGAAAGGATAATCTCCACACTGCCGTTCTTCACATACCTGAAGGTGGCAGAGGGCTGCTCCAACTGCTGCACATACTGCGCTATACCTCTTATCAGAGGCAAATTCCGCAGCGTCCCCATGGAGGACGTTCTGAAGGAAGCACGTTTCCTCGCCGAGCACGGCGTTACAGAGCTTGTAGTAATAGCGCAGGATACCGCACTTTACGGCAATGATCTCTACGGCGAGCCCAAGCTGGCAGAGCTCCTCACAGAGCTTTGCAGGATAGACAGTCTGCGTTGGATACGCACACTTTACTGCTACCCCGAGCGCATAACAGACGAGCTCCTTGATGTCATCGCCCGTGAGGACAAGCTGGTGAAGTACCTCGAAATACCCATACAGCACTGCAACGGTGAGATACTCTCACGCATGAACCGCTGGGGAGACACCGAAAAGCTTGAAGCGCTCTTTGCTCATATCCGCGAGAAAGTGCCGAATATAACACTCAGAACCACCCTTATCACAGGCTTCCCCGGGGAGACAGAGGAGCAGTTCGAGGAGCTTGCGGAATTCGTCAAGAGAGTCCGCTTCGACAGACTGGGCTGCTTTGCGTATTCACGCGAGGAAGGCACAAAGGCATACGATTATCCCGATCAGATCGACGAAGAAGTTGCAGCACACCGTGCTGATATAATCATGGAGCAGCAGATGCTCATAAGCTGTGAGAATAACGAAAAGCTCATGGGCAGGGAGTTCAACGCAGTTGTCGAGGGCTTTGACAAGTTCGGCGAATGCTGGTTCGGACGTACAGTCCTCGATGCCCCCGACATAGATGGAAAAGTGTTCTTTACATCAGAAAAGCCTCTTGAAATAGGCGAATACGTTCAGATCAGAATAACAGATACACTTGATTATGACTTGATAGGAGAGGTGATCGGCTAATGAACCTGCCAAATAAATTAACATTGCTGAGAGTTGTATTGATACCGTTTTTTCTGCTCTTTATGTATCTGGATATCCCGTACCACTTTTTGATAGCGCTGCTAATATTCTCGGCGGCTTCAATAACAGACGCACTTGACGGAAAGATCGCAAGAGCAAGGAATCTTGTAACGAATTTCGGAAAATTCCTCGATCCGCTGGCTGACAAGGTGCTGGTTATCGCAGCCCTGACAGTGTGTGTTGAGTTTTCGGAAGTAAATATGAGCGCGATACCGCTCATCATAATCATCGCAAGAGAGTTCATGGTATCGGGACTTCGCCTTCTTGCAGCAAACAGCGGCATAGTAGTTGCGGCAGGCATCTGGGGCAAGCTGAAAACTGCCTTTACCATGGCTGCTATAGTTGTGATACTTCTCTGGCTGTCTTTATGCTATGATTTTGATCTGGGACTTTCAGATTCACTGGTATCAGCAGTAGATAACGTGGCAGTGCCTGTCCTTATATGGATATCAACAGTTCTTACCATAATCTCGGGCGGTGTATACCTCAAGGGTTACTGGCATCTTATTGATTCGGATAAGTAAATTATTCCCGAAAGGAGAAAAGTATGACACATTGTTCTGGTCAGATAAGGTATCTTATAGCTATCAAGGAGCTTTCGGAGAAGGACGAGTATGTTCGCTGTGTGAATATATCACGGCATCTGGGCGTATCAAGACCGAGCGTGAGCAAAATGCTGCGCTGTCTTGTGAACAGCGGCTATGTGTATGAGGATTTCTGCAACAGTGTAGTCCTTACACCTGAGGGAGAAGCGGCAGTAGATGAGATATTCTCATCGTTCAGGGAAGTAAATATATTCTTCAATAAATTCCTGAAGCTGCCCAAGGAGGAAGCTCGTGAACAGGCTATAAAGTTTATTACCGATTTTCCGCATGATACCTGCGAACGTCTTAAAGCGCTTGTAAAGCGTACACTCAATAAGAATAAGTAAACAAAGAGGTACACGGAAGTGTACCTCTCAGCTTGTCGAAAAAGTCGATTTCAACTAATAACGGGATTTCAAAGGGACTGTGTTCCTTTGGCAGAGTCCAGAGGCAGCGCCTTTGGTAGGGTGTGGGGCAAAGCCCCACAAATAGCCTCAAAGCGCCTCGCAAGAGAACTGGTTAAATTGCTGAATATAATATAACATCTTACAGCTTGTTGAACAAAAATTTGTTAACCATGTGCAACATCTGTTAAATATTGACATATTAAAGTTATAATTTTTTATAGAGATTGCGCACTCTCACTAATGACTAAAAAATATGAAATGATAAAGGAATAATAAAAATGAAAAACTCTATGAAAAAAATCGCAGCTGTTATTTCAGCATCTATCCTCGGCGCACTCCCTATGACAGGTTCTCTCACAGCAAATGCAGCATCAAGAACACTTGCAGATGATACTGTAAAATACTATTTCGGTGACGTAAATCTTGACGGCAAGATCTCAGCATCAGACGCTCAGACTGTTCTCAGATGGGCAAACAACGGCGTTGCAGGCGTAAGCGCAGACAAGAGAAAGCGCGCAGACGTTGACGGTGACGGCAATATCTCTGTTGCTGACGCAAATAAGATCCTTGCATATTATACAGATGAAGTTGTATGCCATAATAAGGTATACGGTGACGCTAACGGCGACGGCAGAGTAAATATGACAGACGCATACATGGTATATGAGTATGTTCACAGTGGCAGCTATGTTGGTCAGATCAATCTCGTTGCAGCAGATGTTAACGGCGACGGTAAGGTAAATACTGTTGACCATGTTCTTATCGCACGTTATGATCAGGATATGATTCCTACTCTTTATGTAAGATGGGGCGATGTTGACAGCAACGGCGTTATAAACGAAGCTGACACACAGAAGCTCGCAAGATTGTGTGCAGAAGATTCATCAGTTCGCTTCACAGATGCTGAATTTAGAAGGGCAGATCTCAATCTTAGCGGCAATGTTGATACTGATGATGTATTATGGCTTGTAAGATATGAAGGACGTCATTACTTCGACTGGAACTGCTGATCCATAACATTGGATTCTTTTCTCATATAAAAATATCCCCCTTATCGGTTCTTATCCTGATGAGGGGGATATTTATGTGAAAAAACGGACTGCTTATGCAGTCCGTTTTGTTATACATATGATCACATAAGATCGCAGATAAGGTTCGAGAACTCAACAGGATTCTCGATGCTCATGCCCTCGATAAGGAGAGCCTGATCGTAGAGGAGCTTAGCGTATTTGCCGAGCTTGTCCTTGTCACCGCTCTTGCTGAGAGACTGGAGCTTGCCGAATATCTCGTGGTCGGGGTTTATCTCGAGTACGCGCTGAGCATGTATCTTCTGATCTGTAGGCATAGAGTTGAGAACCTTCTCCATTTCGAGAGATATCTCGCCCTCGCTTGTGAGGCATACAGGGTGGGATTTAAGTCTCTGTGAGAGAGTTACCTTAGTAACCTTGCCGTCGAGAGCTTCTTTGAGCTCGCCGAGGAGGTCTGCGCTTTCCTCTTCCTTAGCCTTGATCTCCTCTTTCTTTTCGGGAGTTTCAAGACCGAGATCGTCAGCGGATACTGACTTGAATTCCTTTTCCTTGTACTTGCCGATAGACTTTACAGCAAATTCGTCGATATTGTCTGTGAGGTAGAGTATCTCGAAGCCGTTCTCCTTTACGAGCTCAGTCTGCGGGAGCTGTTCGATACGTGCAGCGCTCTCGCCTGTAGCGTAGTAGATGTACTTCTGATCCTCACGCATAGCAGTAACGTATTCGTCGAGAGTTACCAGCTTCTGCTCGTTTGAAGAAGTGAACATGAGCAGATCCTGAAGCTTTTCCTTGTTCATGCCGAAGTCGCTGTAGATACCGTATTTGAGCTGTAAGCCGAATGCTTTCCAGAACTCCTCATACTTCTCACGCTCGTTCTTGAGCATCTTTTTCAGCTCGTTGCTGATAGTCTTTTCGATGCTCTTAGCGATTGTTTTGAGCTGTCTGTCGTGCTGGAGCATCTCACGGGAGATATTCAGTGAGAGATCCTCCGAGTCAACAAGACCCTTTACGAAGCTGAAATAGTCAGGGAGCAGGTCTGCACACTTGTCCATGATAAGAACGCCGTTTGAGTAGAGCTGCAAGCCCTTTTCGTATTCCTTTGAGTAGTAGTCGAACGGAGCTTTTGACGGTATATAGAGAAGTGCATTGTATGCAGGCATCTCGTTACTGATGTGTGAATATTTGAGAGGAGCATTATAATCGAAGAACTTCTCGGTGTAGAAGTGCTTGTAATCCTCTTCTTTAAGCTCGTTCTTGTTCTTTTTCCAGAGAGGAGTCATGCTGTTGAGAGTTTCGACTTCGATGTAATCCTCGTATTCGAGAGGCTTCTTAGCT
>CACZEJ010000008.1 GCA_902780115.1 Ruminococcus flavefaciens
GTTCAGTTTCAATATCATAACTATCAGTAATCATAGCATATTGAATCAGATGTGAGTTTTATATTGCTCCGGTATCTCAAGATTGAAAGTTCTGCATAATAACAGGACGTCGTGGACATCATTTTCATCGTATTCATATCCAAGATGGAACTGTACCTGTGCCTCCGGGTTTATGCATGTTACCTCAATATTCCCGATATTTCGACTTTCTTTTATTTGAACAATTCCACTAAAATAATCCCGAAGATTTCTATGTTACATTTTGCGCTTTTATTTTACATTTTATTGACTTTTTAAAATGGTAACGGTATAATATAAATGTAAGCATTTTTAAGACTTTCTGCACTGAGTCTTAAAACAAACCAACCATTCTATTCAGGGAGGAATATCAAATGTTTAACAATTCCAAAAATGCGAAGCGTTTTGTAAGCATCTCTGCTGCCGCAGTATGCCTCTTATCATCACTTCGCATCGCTCCGATCGGCGATTACGCTGACGCAGCATCAACAATGACAGCTTTCGAGATAACAGAAAACATGAAAGTAGGCTGGAACCTTGGTAACACAATGGACGCTAAGGCTGGCGACGAAAAGGGCGATTTCGCTACAGCAGGTCTTGAGACCGAGACTGCATGGGGTTGTCCAAAGGCTAACCAGAAGCTGTTCGACGCTCTCAAGGCAAAGGGCTTCAACACAGTTCGTATCCCTACAACATGGTTCCAGCACCTCGACGCAAACGACAATATTGACCCTGCATGGCTCGCTCGTGTTCACGAGGTAGTTGACTATGCATATAAGAACGGTATGTACGTTATCCTTAACGTTCACCACGAAAACTGGATCAACAGACCTGACCTCCTCACAGCTTATGACGAGATCAATAAGAGACTCATGAAAATCTGGACTCAGGTTGCTACAGAGTTCAAGGACTACGATCAGCACCTCATCTTTGAGTGTATGAACGAGCCTCGTGCTGTTGGTACATCTTACGAGTGGTGGTCAGCAACTCCTGTTAAGGAAGCAGAAGTTATCAACAAGCTCAACGCTGACTTCGTAAAGCTCATCAGAGGCATGGACAGCCCTTACGCTAAGACACGTCTCCTTATGCTCCCGGGCTACGTTGCAAGCTCAGACAAGACTTTCCTTAATCAGATCGTTTTACCTGACGACGATTTCGTTGCAGTTTCGATCCACGCATATACACCTTATAACTTCACAATGAACACAAACGAGAAGGAAGGCGCTTACCACGACACCTTCACTAAGGAGTTCAGCAACGACCTTGCTTACAACCTCCAGAACTTCCGTGATATGTTCATTAACAAGGGCGTTCCTGTAGTTATCGGCGAAATGGGTACTTCAAACTTTGGCAACACACAGGCTCGTGTTGACTGGACAACTCAGTACTTCACAACTACTAAGAAGTACGGTATCCCTTGCTGTCTCTGGGACAACAACATCGAGACCAACCCTGAGGCTCCCGGCGAGTGCCACGGCTACATCAACCGTGAGACAGGCGAGTGGTATCAGACAAGCCTTCCTGTTATCAACAAGATGATGGAGATCATGAACGATAAGACTATCGTTTGGGGCAGCGAAGGTAAGATGCCTACTTACGATCACAAGGATCTTTCAACAGGTAAGGTATTCCTTACAAATACAACTATCGACGTTGCTCTTAGCGATACATATGGCAACTCAACTCCAGGCAAGGAGATCTCATGGAACGACCTCAAGGGCAAGGAAGTTGCTATCAAGTTCACAGGCGATGTTCCTGTACTCGCTGTATCAGATGCAAACTACAAGAACTGGTCAGAAATGTCAGCTTACACAGTTGACGAAGAGAAGGGCATTGCTTACTATCTCGTAGACCAGCAGGTTCCAAAGGCATATCCTGAAGACCTCTCAACTATCAACCATATGCAGGCAAGAACACCCGGCAAGACAACTATCGAGCAGATGGTTATCCTCGACGCTCCTGATGTTCAGCTCGATATCCCTGTAGATAAGACAAAGAAGACTTCTATCGACTTCTCTACAGCTAAGGCAACTGACAACCTCCTCATCAAGATCAAGGGCGAACCAAACACAGATACTAATGGCTGCGTTGGCTTCAACGGCAACGGCTGGGAGCAGGTTGAATGGGAAGGCAAGACAGATGCTAACGGCAACCTCACAGTTACTATCCCAATGAGCAAGTTCCCTGCTGGTATCCAGTCAGGTGAGGCTCAGATCTGGTATCAGGCAGAGCTCGTTGACTTCGACGGCATCAGCTTTGCTGCTGCTCAGCAGACAACAACTACTACATCTGCTACAACCACAACTACTACAACTACAACAACTACAAGCACAACAACTACTGTTGTTTCTACAACATCAACAGCTACAACTTCTGTTGATTACAGCGACGTAGTTGCCGGTGACTCTAACCAGGACAACAATGTTGATATGGCTGACGTTGTATTCATCATGCAGTCACTTGCAAACCCTGACAAGTATCAGCTTTCAGCTAAGGGTCTCAAGGCTGCTGACGTTTACGGAAACGATGGTGTTACAAATCTCGATGCTCTCGCAATCCAGATGCGTCTCCTCCACCTCATTGATACACTTCCTGTTCCTGCAGGCACAGTTATCGGTTAATCAAATCACCGACATAATGTTCTTCATAGACCTCTAATAATGCAGCCGCAATATGCGGCTGCATTTTTTATATGCAAATCTCCCTATGGTCATAGAATTATAATATATTATTAACTTTTGTAAGCTATTGACAAAACAATATTAACTGTTATATAATTATAACGGTATCGCTGTACAGATAATTAGATATAGTTACAGCTTTACTTAAAATGTTATAACAAAAGCGCAAAAAAACAGATGCGCTTTTCTTCAATGTATATAGCTAAACCAAATGTAGAAAAAAGGAAGACAATAAATATGCTTACTGATTACCATTGCCATATCCTTCCGGGTATGGACGACGGTGCGCAGGATGTGGAAACTGCTCTCAGTATGATAGAACTGATGAAAGAACAGGGCGTTGAAAGAATTATCGCTACCCCGCATTTTTATGCGCACGAGGAAAGATCATTAACGGAATATCTGCTGCGGCGCGAGGACGCTTACGAGAGCATCGCTGAGCTCGCAGCTGTAAAAAATATAATTCTCGGTGCCGAAGTCGCTATCGAACACGGTATTTCCAAGATACACGGCATCGAACAGCTCGCTATGGAGGATACGGGCATGATCCTCCTTGAACTGCCCCTGCGGGATTACGAGGACTGGATAACAGATGAGATAAATACTCTCGCGTCCGAGTACGGACTGAAGATCGTCCTCGCTCATATCCACAGATACCGCCAGTATTACTCGCCCGAAAACTTTGAACGGATACTAAAGACAGACGCTATTTTCCAGTTCAATAACGAGGCTTTTCTGGTTGACGAAGACAAAATGCTCCTGAAACAGCTCACGGAAAATAACTGCCGTATAGTTTTCGGAAGCGATGCACATAATATGGGTACAAGATGCCCCAACTGGGATATGCTTCTGGAGGAATGCAGCGCAGAATTGCTCGATTCATCGAATGAACTGCTCGAAATAAGAGTATAATACCTTTCAGACGAACTTAAACTTGTTTATTATTTAATATTTACCAATACATTCAGCCTTCACTACGTCGGCTGATATCTACGGGGGGACAAAATTGAAAAAGGCTTTAGGAACATTCGGCTTCCGCAGGATCATTCTCGGCTTTGCGGACGCTTTTATCGTCATAGCTTCATCACTTATCACTAACTTTATCCTGTCATTCTCAGGCAGAGATATCTCTCGGACCGATATCCTCATCAGCATCGGAGTATGCTCCGTTACCTGCTGCGGCTGTCTAATGATATTCGGCGCTTACAACAAGCTGTGGAGATTCTTCCACAAACGGGATTACCTCTCCTGCTTGTACGGTGTCGTCAGCGGTTTCTTTTTCGCGGAAGCCTTCGTCTATATCATCAAGAAGTTCATTGATATCCGCTTCATGTGTCTCCATGCGCTCATTACCCTGATAGGAGTGTGCCTGTTCAGATTCATGTTCAGACAGACCTTCGTAACGCTCCATCAGTATTCGTCGCAAAGCGGAAAAAAACGCACCATGATAGTCGGCGGCGGTCAGACCTGCCGCATGATACTCACGGAGATAGCCAATTCGCAGAAAAACAACAGCAATCACAGCAAAATGGCTGCCGAGTACGAACCCGTCTGCATCATCGACGACGACAGGAGCAAGATAGGTACTGAAATCAACGGAGTTATGGTCGTTGGCACTACCAATGAGATAATCAAATACGTTGACCAGCAGCATATCGAGCAGATAATCTTCGCTATTCCCTCCTGCCTCGAGGACGAGCGCAAAAGGATACTCGACATATGCTCGGGAACTAATCTGAAGGTCAAGGTAGTCCCCTTCATCGGCAACCTTATCTTCGATAACGGAAGAACTCCGCTCCTTTCCCAGATGCACGATATAAAGATCGAAGACCTCCTGGGACGAGCTCCCGTAAAATTCGATAATGTCGAAATACGTCGGTTCATCTACGGAAAAGTCTGCATGGTAACAGGCGGCGGCGGTTCCATAGGCTCTGAGCTTGTGCGCCAGATCGCTAAATACAGCCCTCAGCGCATTATCATCGTGGATATCTACGAGAACAATGCCTACGATATCCAGCAGGAGCTTATCATGGAACACGGCGACAGCCTTAACCTCACCGTGCTCATCGCCTCGGTAAGAGACTATTACCGCATGAACGCTATCTTTGATAAGTACAAGCCCGATATCGTCTTCCATGCAGCTGCCCACAAGCACGTTCCGCTTATGGAAAACTCGCCTATGGAAGCCATAAAGAACAACGTTATCGGCACCTTCAATGTGGCTACTCTCGCTCAGTTCCACAAGGTAAGACGCTTCGTTATGATATCCACCGACAAGGCGGTAAATCCTACAAACGTCATGGGCGCGTCAAAGAGATGCTGCGAAATGATAATCCAGTACCTCTCTCAGCAGCCCGACTGCTATACCGATTTCGTCACCACACGCTTCGGAAACGTTCTCGGCTCGAACGGCTCTGTTATACCGCTTTTCAGGCGGCAGATCGAACAGGGCAAGCCCGTTACGGTCACTCACCCCGATGTCATAAGGTACTTCATGACTATCCCCGAAGCTGTCAGCCTTGTCCTTGAAGCGGCTGCCATAGCTCACGGCGGTGAGATATTCGTCCTCGATATGGGCAAGCCTGTCCACATCGTAAAGCTTGCCGAAAACCTCATTCGTATGTACGGAAAAGTGCCGTATGAGGACATTCAGATAAAGTTCACGGGTCTGCGTCCCGGCGAAAAGCTCCGCGAGGAGCTCCTCATGGACGAGGAGGGGCTGCAAAAGACCTCCAACGACCTTATATTCATCGGAAAACAGCTTTCCTTTGACGGTGAGGAGTTCATTCAGAAGCTCAGGAAGCTGCGGAATGCTGCCGACGATAACCTCAGCGATGTCGTTGTGGAAACTCTCCGCGAGATAGTGCCCACATTTATAACTCCCGACGAATTCAACAGGTCGGAGATAATCAAGCATAGTACAAATATCTCCCGAAAGACAGGGGATTAAGAAGCCGTTAGCCTGTAGGGGCGAACAGTGTTCGCCCGCGCCTTGCGATACAAGCAATATGAATCGATCTATAGGGGAGCCCACCCTCGGGCTCCCACTGTTTATTAAGGGAACGCCTTCACTTGCAAGGCGTTCCCTCTTTTAAAACAGTCCACCGGACTGTTTTAAAATTCACCCTTTGCGAAGCGCCTGACGAATATTGGGCGCTGCCCAAACCCGCAAGGGCTGTCAGCCCTTGACCTGACCAAAGGAACAAAGTCCCTTTGGAATCCCATTCTTAGTTAAAACAGGCTTTTTCTACAAGCTGTGGGACTGTTTCAGTCCCTTTATTATTGCCATAAACAGGAGTGATACCATGATATACAGATCCCCGAAATACTATCAGGACTTCCGCTGCATCGCAGGCGGCTGCCGCGACAGCTGCTGCAAGGGCTGGGAGATAGACATAGACAGCGATACCGCCGAATACTACCGAAGCATAGGCGGCGAATTCGGCAAAAGGCTTCGGGACAATATCCGTGACGGCTGCTTTGTGCTCACCGAGGACGAGCGCTGCCCATTCCTCAACGGCCAGGGGCTCTGCGACATATACACCGAGCTGGGCGAGGAAAACCTCTGCCGCATATGCTCCGACCACCCGCGCTATTTCGAGTGGTTCGGCAGCGTCAAGGAGGGCGGCGTGGGGCTTTGCTGTGAGGCTGCGGCGGCTCTTATACTCTCGCGCCCCTTCGCCCTCTGCGAAACAGAAGTCCCCGACGAGGACGCGGCAGGTGACTACGACGAGGAGCTTTTCGAGCTCCTGCTCCGTGCCCGTGAGGATATGTTCGGTGTGCTTCTGAACGAGGATATTCCCCTATATGAAGCCCTCTGCGAGGTACTCGACATCGCCGCCGACGCTCAGAGCTGCATTGATATGCCCTCCGACGAGCCGCAGACCTGCTCCGATACGGAAGCTGCTCTCCACGGCATTTTCCACTGTCTGTCCGAGCTCGAACCCATTGACGGGAACTGGAAGCCGTATATCAGCAAATGTGCCGAAAAACTTGGCTGTGCCGCAGAAAGCTGCCGCGAGCACGAGACTTATCTGCGCAGGATAGCCCTGTATCTCATATTCCGCTACCTGATGAAAAGCGTCTACGACGGCGAAGTGCTGGGATACGCAAAGTTCGCAGCGGTCAGCGTCATAGTGATAAGTATGCTCTATCGCTGCTCTCCTGCCGAAAACGGCTGCTGCTCATTTACCGACTGCGCCGATATCGCCAAGAACTACTCAAAGGAGACCGAATACTGCGAGGAGAACATGGCGGAGCTTCTTGAACGTTTCCGCACAGAACCGTTTTTCGCCATAGATTCGCTGAAGCTCCTGCTCCCGCGCTCTCTTTGATGCAATGTGGACGGAATCTGAAAAATCCGCCCGAAATACGAAAACTGCGTGAAATTCGTTGCAATATCTTGCCTATTATGCTATAATGTATACGACTTAACAGCCCCACAGGACTGTATAAAATTTGAGAGGGTTTTAATATGTTCGACCGTAAAAAGATCGCTGCTCTCGCTGCAAGTATCCTTATCTGCGCAGCTTCGGCAGCTTCACCTGTCTGTGTCTTCGCAGACGATAATAACGAAATTCATGCCGCAGATGCGGAAGCTGATGACAGCTCTCTTGTTCAGAGCGGCGATTTCACTTATTCGCTCACCCATGACGGAAACGCCTGCATCGAGGACTGCATCAGCACCGAGGAAAACCTCGTTATCCCCGATACTCTGGACGGAAAGGCTGTAACCGAGCTGGGTCCTTACGCTTTCGGCAGTGACCACGAAAACAATCCGTATACTTCCATAACGCTCCCTGCGTCCATAGTCTATATCTCAGACCGCAACCCTTTTATGTACTGCACAAAGCTCACTGAGGTAAAAGTCGCTGACGGCTGTGCCGATTTCTGCGCAGAGGACGGCATACTCTATACAAAGTCAAAGGACAAGCTCGTCCACTACCCCTGCTGCAAGAGCGGCGACAGCTTCTCTATACCCGAGGGTATCACTTCACTGGGAACAGCTTCGATATACAATACCAAGCTCAAGGAGATAAAGTTCCCGTCAACTCTTGAGGAGATAGGCGTTTTTGCCGTAGGTGACACCGCTGAGCTCACAAATGCCGACCTTCTCGGCACTAAGGTGCATACTATCGACACTTATGCATTCTCAGGCTGTACAAAACTGGAAAAGGTGATCCTGCCTTCAACTCTCGAAATTATAGCAGGCGGAGCTTTCGCAAGATGTACGGCTCTTGAAAATATCACGCTCCCCGATGAACTGACTTCCATAGGTCAGTACGCTTTCATGGACACCGATCTTTCCGTGATAATCATTCCCGATTCCGTTGAGAGCATCGGCTACTGCGCATTCGGCTACTACACCTCCCCTACAGGCAATGTTGCTAAAAACGACGGCTTTATCCTTGTGGGAGGTCCTACATCTGCCGCAAAGATCTATGCTACCGACTCAGATACCGACTACGAATATCAGAACAACTTCGTATTCATGACCCCCGATCAGTACGCTGAACAGCAGGATCTCCTCGATCTGGAAAAGATCAAGTCAGGCGACTATGAGTACGCTGTAACTGCTGCGGGAGCTGTTCTTACTATGTGCAGTTCATCTGATGACAAGATCGAAGTTCCCGAATCTCTCGACGGCAACACCATTGTAAAGATATACCCTGCCTGCTTCTCCAACTGTCAGGCATCGGAGATAATCCTCCCAAATACCGTTACCGAACTCAGGGAGATGTCCTTCTATAACTGCCAGAACCTGAAATCAATAACTCTCCCTGAAAGCGTAAAGACTATCGGCAACAACGCTTTCGACGGCTGTCAGTCCCTTGAATCTGTGGAGTTCCTCGGTGCTGAGACTATTGGAAATCAGGTGTTCAACAACTGCGAGGCTCTCAAATTCTTTACGGCAGCAGGCTGCCTGAACTCGTGGGACGACGATGAACCGTTCATATTCTGCACAGCTCTCAGGGAGATAAATATTAAAAGCGGCGAGGGCACTTACTCCTCAGCCGACGGCATACTCTACAACAAGGGCAAGACAACTCTCCTCGCTTACCCTGCAAGCAAGCCCGATACCAGCTTCAAGGCTCCGCTGAGCGTTGAGGAGATAGGTCAGTCGGCTTTTGCAAAGGCTAATAACCTCAAAAGCGTTGATCTGCCAAATGTCAAGGTGATAAATTCCTACGCCTTTGAGGACTGTCAGGCGCTTTCTTCCGTCAAGCTCTCAAAGGAGCTCACAAAGATCGGCTCCGATGCTTTCTATAGCTGTCCGTCACTGAAAAGTCTGCGTGTATACGACAAGCTTACCACTATCGGCACCTGTGCCTTCGGCTTCTGCGAGAACGACGAAGCCACCGAGGAAACAGATGCCCATGATAAGGTCGTTGACGGCTTCAAGCTCTATGCGCCAAAGGATTCCACCGCGTATAAATTCGCAAAGGATTCAGGCATGGAGGTCATAACAGGAACTGTTGAATTCTTCGGAAAGAATATGGATATCCGCTTCCTCGGAGCTATAGGCGGTATCATAGCAGCTGCTATACTCGCTGTTATCGGCATAATAACAGGCAAGAGCCTGAAAAAGAAAAAGGCTGCAAAGGAACTCGCGGAAAGAAAGGCAAAGTCTGCCGAGCTCCGCAAACAGCAGCACAGTGCTGATACCTCTGACAAGAAGGAGGGCTCCGCCAATGAGGATTAACTTCAAAAGCATTGCATCAGCGCTGGCAGCAGGTCTTATATCTGCCTGCTGTATGCCGTTCTCGGCTTTCGCAGACCAGCTAAAGGGCGCTGAGACCGAGCTTTACGACGGCTCCTTCTATTACGAGCTCAACGACGACAAAACTTACACGATCATCAAGTGCAGCGCCTCTATCGTTGAGAACGTCCCGTCCATACGAAACGGCACAGCTATTACAGCTATCGGCGACGAGGCTTTTGCAAACTGTTCGGAGATAGCCCACCTCGAACTGCCCGATTCTATCACGTCTATCGGCGCAAATGCTTTCTACGGCTGCACAGGACTGAAAGAAGTCACTCTGCCGAAAAAGCTCAAATCCCTCGGCGACCACGCATTCTTCTCATGCAGCGCCCTCGAAAGCATAACTTTCCCCGAAACTCTTACGGAAGTGCCTGATTATTCCTTCGCACTCTGTGATAATCTGGAAAACGTGGAGCTCCCCGACACAGTTACCTCTATCGGCGAATATGCCTTTTACCAGTGCGGCAAGATAAGCTCGTTCAGGCTCCCCGCTTCTCTCGGAACTATTGGCGAAAACGCTATGGGAAGCTGGTTCTCCATTACGGATATAGACGCATCTGCGTCCGATGCATTCGTTTACGAGAACGATATGCTCATGAACTCCGCAAAAAGCGAGATATACCGCGCTTCTTCGGCTATAAGCGGTGACGTGGTGATCCCCGACAATGTTCTGACCATAAAGGCTGGAGCTTTCTCGACCTGCGCCCAGATGACAAGCATAAGAATGCCTTCGTCCGTTACAAATATCGAGGACGAAGCTTTCAGCTACTGCTCGTCCATGAAGAAGGCTGACCTTTCATCGGGTCTGCAAAAGATAGGTTTCGGCGCATTCATGTTCGATCAGCAGCTCGAAACACTGGAGATCCCGACCAATGTTTCGCTTATCGACGAGAACGCCTTTGCGTACTGCATGAAGCTGAATAAGCTCATACTCCCCGAGGGCGTAAAAACTATCGGCAAGGACGCTTTCCTTGTATGCGACGAACTTAAACAGGTGAGCATACCAAAAAGCGTTACCGAGATAGGCGACGACGCTTTCGGTTATACCGTTGAGAATTCACAGCGTCAGCTCCTCAGCGGCTTCAAGCTCAGTGTATTCTCGGGCTCGGCAGGCGAAAAATACGCAAAGAGCGAGAAGATCGAGCATACCGTTACAGATGTCAACATCAAAAAAGTTGCATTCCTTACCATTACTGTGGGACTTATCCTTGCAGCGATAGTATTTGCGGTCGTCCTCATGAAGCGCGGCAAGAAGCTGGCTACAGCAGGTGCGCGCAAGGCTGAAAAAGCTGCGAAGGAGAAGGAAGCAGAAGCAAATTACAAGAAGATAATGAGCGACGACGATTCAGACAAAAACTGATCGCAGCTCCATATAATAACTCAGCCCGAAGGCAGTACATAAACGTCCTGCTTTCGGGCTTTTCTCATTCTTCTTTATTATCGGCGGCTTCCTCGGCAAGCTGCTTCTCCTTGTTGCAGTCAGCTCTTTTGATGATGTCGTTCCTGCTCACCTGTTTTTTGTCAATGTCCTTCAGCATGAAAGCTGCATTTGCGCCCTCAGTCACCGAAACACAAGCCTTGCGGAACTGCTCTATGCCAACTATCTCTGTATCGACTTCAACATCTCTGCTGCGCATTATAGTCACTTTATCACCGACGAAGAATACTCCGCCTGTTACTGTTCCCACGACAACAACGCCGTTGCCTGATATTGCCATAACGTCACTGACAACGAACTCAGCATACGTACCCTCGGCTACGCCCGACTGCGGAGTATAATACTCCTCGTACTCACGAAGCTCCCTCTCATCGTCGGTCATGAATCCCTTGTTCTTGTTGTGGTTGACTATCATGCCCCTGATACCGTCCTTGATGCTGTCAAAAAAGCTCATATTACACACCCCTTTTAAGTATTATCGTTTCTTATCATATGCTGCCACGCTGATGAACTCCTGCGCAGCTTTTCTGCCGTTTCCTCTATGGTCCCGATGATATATCCTGCGTCGTCAGATGTTATATCCTCGCCTATGGTAAGCCTTACAGCGCCCTTTGCAGATGCTTCGCCCAGCCCCATTGCAAGAAGCACATGAGAAGGATCGGCATCTCCCGATGTACAGGCAGAACCCGAGGACACATATATGCCCTTCATGCCCAGCATCAGCGCCAGAGCTTCTCCGTCTATGCCCTCAAATGATATGTTGATATTCCCTGCGAGCCGCCTGTTCCTGTCGCCGTTCAGCCTTGTATACGGAATTTTCAGTAGACCGTCCATGATACTGTCCCTGACGGAAGCGACTGCCGCTTCCCTGCTGTGTATATCGCATACAGCAGCTTCTATGGCAGCTCCGAGACCTACTATGGCAGGTACATTCTCGGTGCCTGCCCGTCTGCCAAGCTCCTGACCGCCGCCGTGAAGAAAACTCGGGAGCCTTGTTCCGCTGCGTATATACAGCGCTCCCACGCCCTTCGGCGCATGGAACTTGTGCCCCGAGAGCGAGAGCATATCTATCCCCTGCCTGTGGACATCTATTTCGATGTGTCCCACAGCCTGCACCGCGTCGGTGTGGAAAAGAACGCCTTTTTCGCGGCATATCGCCGCTATCTCGTCAACGGGCTGAACAGTGCCCACCTCGTTGTTGGCATACATTATGCTTACGAGAGCCGTGTCCCTTCGTATCGCCTTTTCTGCGTCAGCAGGACGGACAATGCCGTCAGCTCCCACAGGCAGATACGTGACCTCAAAGCCCTTTTTCTCCAGATATCCGCAGGTACGCAGCACTGCATGATGCTCTATCGCGGAAGTAACTATGTGTCTCCTTCCCTGCTCTGCCATTAGCTCCGCCGCGCTCTTTACCGCCCAGTTATCGGACTCGGAACCGCAGCTCGTGAAGTATATCTCCCTCGGCTCTGCTCCGATAGCTCCTGCGGTCTTTTCGCGGGCTTCTTCCACAGCTCTCCGCGCATCGCGTCCTGCCTTGTATATGCTTGACGGGTTGCCGTATGTCTCGCAGAAGTACGGCATCATTGCCTTCAATACTTCCTCCGAGACCGCTGTTGTAGCCGCATTGTCCGCGTATATTATGCGTTTTTCCATTATCTTGAATGAATGTCACGCTGCTCTACTGCAAGGCGGTCACAGCGCTCGTTTTCGGGGTGACCTGCGTGTCCCTTTACCCAATTGAAGGTAACGTCGTGCTTTTCAAGAAGGGGCAGGAGCTGCTCCCAGAGATCAACATTGAGCGCAGGCTTCTTGTCGGACTTTATCCAGCCCTTTTTTTTCCAGCCGTAGACCCAGCCCTTCGTTATGCTGTCCACCACGTATTTGCTGTCGGTAGTGAGTATGACCTTGCACGGCTCTTTCAGCGCAGAAAGTCCCGTAATTACGCCAAGGAGCTCCATTCTGTTGTTGGTGGTGGCGCTGTCGCCGCCCGAAAGCTCCTTTTCTATCTTCCCGAAGCGAAGAACTACTCCGTATCCTCCCGGTCCGGGGTTGCCGCTGCAAGCGCCGTCCGTGAATATTTCAACTGTTTTGATAAGGCTCACCTCTGAATAGTCATTGTTATTTATATTTTACATTAAAATCAAAATAAAATCAATAGTTATCATTCTTTTTCTTTTCACCGTAAGTCATGTAAAACACATTTCCGCCCTCTCAGATTGACATTTTTGATAACTTATGATATAATAAATTGTATTTATACTATGTGTCATAATACTTCGATTGTATAGCTATCAAAATTAACAGAATTTATTATTTCTGAAACAAACAAAAAAAGAGCAGTTATACATTACTGCTCTTTTATTTTTGGGGAAAAGCTGCGGTATATGTGCAGCTGTCCCCAAAAATCATAGATAAACTCAAACGATACAGGGAGGAAAAAATGGAAGTACTAAAAGCACAAAATCTCGTAAAAACATTTACGATAAGTGAGAAACAGCGCAAAACACTGGGGATCACAGAAAAGAAAAAAACGGCTGTAGACGGCATCAGCTTCACTGCTCACTCAGGAGAAGTTTTCGGACTGATAGGCCCTAACGGTGCCGGCAAGACGACTACTATGCGTATGCTGGCTACGCTCATAAGCCCCGACAGCGGCGATGCGCTTTACAACGACGTGAGCGCTGTGAAGTCGCCTGAGAAGATACGCTCACAGCTTGCATTCCTGACAACTGACCTCAAACCCGATATGAAATCAACTCCGAACATCATGTTCGATTTCTTTGCCGAGCTCTACCATGTACCGAAGGACGCTGCTGAAAAGCGCAAAAAGGAACTGTTTGCGGAATTCGGCATCGACAAGTTCGGCGATACCATGATCTCTAAGCTCTCTCAGGGTCAGCGTCAGAAGGTATCACTGGTCATATCGGTTATCCATGACCCTAAGTTCGTTATTTTCGACGAGCCTACAAACGGTCTTGACATCATAGCTGCCCGCGAGGTACGCGAGTTCATTCTCAATATGAAAAAATCAGGCAAGTGCGTAATAATCTCCACTCATCTGTTTGATCTTGTCGAAAAGGTCTGCGACAGAGCTGCTATGATAATGAACGGTAAGATCGTCGCTAATGATACTCTCGAAAACCTCATGCAGGGACGCTCGCTGGAAGATGCGTTCTACGACATTTATATGAGCCTTAACGGCGGAAAAGAAGAGGTGTGAGCTATGAGAGACATTATTACTGTTACTAAAAAAGAAATCAAGGCATTTTTCGGCGATAAAGCCATACTGCTCCAGATGTTCCTGCTGCCGTTCATCATCGTATTCGGATACGGTATGCTGATGACTTCAATGATGAATTCACAGAAGGAATCCGCTGAGCAAAAGGATAAACCTGTTGTTGCTTACAGCATCAACGCTCCCGAGGAGTTCAGCGATGCGCTTTCAGCTCTGAAGATAACTCCTGCATCGGATAACGATATCGAGAAGTACAAAAAACAGGTCAAGGACAAGGATACCGACCTCCTTATCGTGTTCCCTGATGATTTCAAGATGTCCGAACCCGGCGCAGAACAGCTCTCAAATGTTGATATCTACTATAACTCCGAAAAAAGCAACTCCATGGAGCTTTTCTCGAAAACAAGCGCTGTGTTCACTACTATGCAGCCACGTACTTTCTCTTACAATGAGAACGCCGATACTGAATACGACCTGTTCGACAGCGCGTCTATGGTAAGAAAGATGCTCGGCGGAATCATTCCTCTCATGGTATTTATGGCGGTTTACCTCGTTTGTATGAACCTTGCAGCAAACTCCATCGCAGGCGACAAGGAAAAAGGCTTCCTGAATACTCTCCTCGTAACTCCTATCAAGCGCGGAAACCTTGCAGCAGGAAAGTCCCTTTCAATACTTATCGTTGCTATCATCGCAAGCTGCTCGGCATTCATCGGTATGGCTGTATCTATGCCCCAGCTCGCAAAATCAATGGAGCTCACCGAGGGTACACAGTACAGCATCGCAGAATACATGATACTCTTCGGCGCAGTCGTTACAGGCGCATTCGTACTCGTCGCTGTACTGCTCATCTTCTCTACTCTGGCTAAGGACGTAAAACAGGCAACTACTCTTTCACCTATACTCCTTTTCGTCATCATGATCCCTTCGCTCATGAGCTCAACAGAGGGCTTCTCTGAGAGCATCGAAAAGCTCGGTACAACAAATTACCTGATACCTGTATGGAACTCCGTAAAAATGATACAGGACGTTATCAAGATAGACTATACAACTTCTAATGTTTGTACCATGATCGCTGTGAATATCGCCGCTGCTGTGCTCGGCGTGTTCATCGTCGGTACACTCTTCAAGAGAGAAAAGATCGTTAACGGCTGAGAGAAATAATGTGTAAAAAAGGCATTCACCAAAACGGTGAATGCCTTTATTTTGTCCCGAAAGGGACGTATTATCTCCTTGATAAACTTTCGGTCGTGATAAGATCAAGTAGTGATAGTGTTTTTAGGATCAGAGTCTTGCATCAAACCACTGTTTTACATAGCTTGATGATGTGCCCTTCTTGAAGACCATAACCTGAATAGCTTCAGCACGGCGTGACTGTCCTGTAGTACCTGCAATTTCGTTGTTTTTAGCAAGACCGAGCCAGCCGTAACCCTGTACGTGTACTCTGTACCATACGTCGTATTTCTGTGCAGCTTCACCTGAAAGGTCGATCTTTACAGCTTCGATAGCTCTTGACTCATTTGTGGTTCCTGAACCGCAGTAACGACCAGCGCGAGCGAATGAGTAAGAACTCCAGCCCTTATTAGCCTGATGAGTAGATATCCATATGTTTCCTGAGCAACCTGTTAAGCATAAGAATATTTTTTCCAGTCTTAATGCCCTGCCTGTTGTACCTGCAACGTTTCCGTTGCTTACGTCATAATTTGATGTTCCGATATTTTGAACGTGTGTGCGAACCAATACATTTGCGTTTTCAGCGCTTACTGTGCTGAAAGTAAATACTGTGAGTAATGCGATAGCTGTTACCAAAGTTGATAAAAGTGTAGTGAATCTCTTAAAAAAACTTTTTTTCATAATTAAATCTCCTCGTAGTAGATCGAATGTTAAAAAATCAACCATGATATAATATTACAAAATATATACCATGGTTGATTATGTCTGTTGAATTTGATTGACCGAAAGTTGAACAAGGAGTTTTAAGCAACTCGCAAAGTGCGTATATACGCAGATTTTGAGGTGTCTGATTATCTCTTGCTGAACTGAGGAGCGCGACGTGCAGCCTTGAGACCGTACTTCTTTCTTTCCTTCATTCTTGGATCACGAGTGAGGAATCCAGCCTTCTTGAGGACAGGACGAAGCTCAGCATCGAATTCAAGAAGAGCTCTTGAAATACCGTGTCTGATAGCGCCAGCCTGACCTGTAACGCCGCCGCCTGCAACTGTGCAAACAACGTCAAACTTCTCTGTATTTTCTGTAAGAGCAAGTGGCTGACGAACGATGAGCTTGAGAGTTTCAAGACCAAAGTACTCGTCGATGCCTCTGCCGTTGATAGTAACATTACCTGAACCCGGGTAAATTCTTACTCTTGCTACGGAGTGCTTTCTTCTGCCTGTTCCGTAGTAGTATTTAACTTTTGATTCGTACATTTAAAAGCACCTCCTGATTAAAGCTCGTAAGCAACAGGCTTCTGAGCCTCCTGCTTGTGATTAGCGTCCTTGTAGGTTCTGAGTCTCTTGAGCTGAGCTCTGCCGAGGCTGTTGTTAGGGAGCATACCGTTAACAGCGATCATCATAGCTCTGTCAGCCTGCTCAGCCATTAAATCCTTGTAAGAAATGGACTTGAGACCGCCGATCCAGCCTGTGTGCCAGTAGTACTTCTTCTGCTCGAGCTTTCTGCCTGTGAGAACAGCCTTTGCGCAGTTGATAACGATTACGTGATCTCCGCAATCAACGTTTGGAGTATAAGTTGGCTTGTGCTTGCCTCTGAGAATGTGAGCAGCCTTAGCAGCAACTCTACCGAGAGGCTTTCCCTCTGCGTCGAGGATATACCATGTACGGCTTACTTCAGCCGGTTTTGCCAGTGTAGTTGACATATATTTTTCCTCCTGTAATAGAATTTCAGAACGGAAAGCGAATACGGAAACAAGAGGCAGAACCTCCGACGGAAAACCAGAAGCCGCTGCCTCTTGCTTCCCGAAAAAACGCCTATTCCGTTTGCAGTGCAAGATTTATTATACACGATATCACAGATGATGTCAAGGGCTTTTGGCGGATTTTTTTAATATATACCCTGTTTTCTCTTTGAATCTCTCACTTATGCTCACATTCTCTCTCTTTCTCGCGTTTCGTTTCAGTTTTTTGTGATAGAAAAATATGATGATATTTCCACGAATTGTGTGCATTTTGCTTTGCTTTTGCGTGGAGCTGTCCCCTGTTTGTTTCATATATTATATAATGTAAAATAAGGACTGCCAAAGGCAGCCCCTACATTATGTTTTGTAATACATATCTTTCTATTTCTTAATATCCTGCCGCCTGAACTCCATGTTCTGCCTGTTCATCGGTAAATCCCTCAAATTTGAGCTGATTAATCAATTCATCTCGTGACATAGGCATTATTTCAACATAGCTTTTTGCTGCTTCAGCTGCTTCAGCAAACCAGTCTGCACCACAGTTATCTGCACCATAAACGGCATCTTCGTGAGGATATTTTTCAAATTCTAACTGCTTTACAAGCCCATCATATGAAAAAGCCATAATGCTAATATAATTTTTAGCCGCGAGAACGGCATTCCTCTGCGAGAGTGATTCTTGTGGCTTTGGTGGCTCAGTCTCCTTAGGCGGCTCTGTCGTTACAGGTTGTTCTGTTGGTTTTTCAGTATTTTTTTCTGTTGCAGCCTCTGTTTCAGCGACAGTGGTCGTAACTTTTTTATCATCTTTTTTCGTTTTCTCTCTTGTATTAACGACTGTTGTTGTAACACTTGTAGAAACCGAACTCTTAGATATTTTCTTTTCTGAGGATTCTTTATCACCATTTCCAGCGGCAGCTCCCCCTATTATCAAAATGCCGACAACACCCAGAACGACCTTTGTACTTTTTTTCATATCAGTACCCCCTTATTATTTGGTAATTTAATTATAACATATGCTCATGCAAATTGCAAGTAAAAGTTACTTGCAATATTAAGTGTATTATTCACAAAAAATATAAGGTATGATTTTATTATACTATTAAATTTGGAGTGGATAATAAAATGTTTGAAATAAAAAAGCCGTCATCGTCAAATAAAACTATACGTATGCCCGACCAACTCATAGAAAAGCTTGAAAAACTTGCTGCAAAACACGATATTTCATTCAATCAGCTCGTTGTTCAATGCTGCGAATACGCGATAAATAATATGACACCCGATAACAAAGGGAACAATCCATGATTTTTGCGGACGACCATTGGTCGTCCCTACTTTTTATGTTGCATGATATAGACCCGCGGGCGGCGAAACGCCGCCCCTACATAGTTTCATGTTAATCAGAATGTTAACGATGGAACGCCAAGAGCGGCGTTCCCTACAAGCTAATGGCTAACGGCTAACGGCTGCCGCTGACCATTTTTATACCCCTGATATATGAAAACCCACCATTTATTGCTCAATTTGTGCAACTCTCATTGACATATTTGTACAAGCATGATACAATATAAACACAAAAATTTATTTTTGGAGGAATTACGTATGAAAGGCAAAATCAACAAAAAGTTGATAGCAGGTGTTATGGGTGCAGCTATGACACTTACAGCTACAGCTTCAGCAGTCCATGCGGTAGCACCCGCAACTCTCAAACTGACAAACAACAAGACTGCTTCATCAGAGGGAAAGGTGGTTTACGAGCTCGGATTTGAGGACGAGGCAGACCTCAAAAACTGGTCAAACCGCGGCGGCGACGATACTACCAAGGTCTCTCTTTCCGCTGACGCTGCCAAGAGCGGCAAGAGCGGTCTTGCTGCAACAGGCAGATCAGAAAGCTGGAACGGACCTGCATTCCGTCTCGACGGCGTTCTCCAGCCTAACACCCAGTACTACATCACCGCTTCCGTAAAGGGCAAGTACTACACAAACGCTACATTCAGCTTCCAGTACACTATCGACGGTCAGACCTCATACTCCAATCTCGCCAAGGACCTCAACGGCAGCGACTGGCAGACCATCAAGAACATTCCTGTAAGCTACAGCGACGGCATGGAAGGCGTTTACGTTTACTTCGAGGGCGGCTCCGATGACCTGTATGTCGATGATTTCAAGGTAGTTGAAGCTCCTGATGTCGATATCGAGACAGATCTCCCTTCTCTCAGCGAGATATACAAGGACAAGTTCAAGATAGGCACTGCTCTTACTCCTGACGATCTTGCTTCAAAACCGTTTATGAGCCTCGTTCAGAAGCACTTCGGCGAGAGCATCACTGTCGGCAACCAGATGAAGCCCGACTACGTTCTCAATGAGGCTGCTACAAAGAAATATTTTGAGGAGACAGGCGACGACACAACTCCTCAGATAAGCTTCTCACAGGCTAAGCCTGTTCTCAACTACGCTAACAAGTACGGTATCCCCGTAAGAATACATACTCTCGTATGGCACAGCCAGTCCCCTGAGTGGTTCTTCAAGGAAGACTACGACGCTAAGAAGGATTACGTTTCTCCCGAAAAGATGAAGAAGCGTATGGAAAACTACATCAAGAGCTATTTCGAGACTCTCACAAAGCTCTACCCGAACATCGACTTCTACGCTTGCGACGTTGTAAACGAAGCTTGGCTCGATCAGGGTCAGCCTCGTAAGCCGGGGCACTGCGCACAGGATAACAACTGGGAAGCTTCCGACTGGGTAGCTGTATTCGGCGACAATTCATTCATCGACTACGCTTTCGAGTACGCAAGAAAATACGCTCCTAAGGGCTGCAAGCTCTATTACAACGACTTCAACGAGTACACGAAAAAGCTCGATTCTATCGTCGATATGGCTAAGAGACTCAAGGCAGCAGGTAATATCGACGGTATCGGTATGCAGTCTCACCTCGACGTAAGAGAGAGCCTCGCTGCTGCTTATCCTCCTCTCAATACCTACGAAGACGCTGTAAAGGCTTATACAGACCTCGGTCTTGACGTTCAGATCACTGAGCTCGACGTTACCGTTCAGGACAGATCAGGCGACAAGTACTTCAACGAGCAGGCTAAATACTATAAGGGTCTCTTCGACATCTACGAGAAGTACAGCGACAAGATCTCCGCTGTTATCTTCTGGGGCGTTACAGACACAAAGAGCTGGAGATCTCCTCAGAATCCGCTCCTCTTCGACGCTGATTTCAAGGCTAAGCCTGCATTCAAATCTATCGTCGGCAGCAGAACAGCCGCTGACCCTGTAAGAACTACACGTCCTGAGGGCAATGTAGTTACCACAACTTCTACAACAACTACTACAACTCAGACAACTACATCAAATTCTCAGCTCCCTGCTGCTAAATTAGTGGGCGACGCAAACAACGACAACAGCATCGACATGAGCGACGTTGTTCTCATCATGCAGAGCCTTGCAAGTCCTGACAAGTACGGTCTCAACGGTACAGAAAAGACACACCTCACTCTCCAGGGCGCTGCAAACGCTGATGCTCCCGGAACATCAAAGGGCATCACAAACGAGGACGCTCTCGCTATACAGTACTATCTCCTCGGACTGACCGATGAGGTAAAGGCTGCCGCTGCAAAATAATAACATCATAACGTTCTCATGACAATGTGGAAAGGCTGCACGAAATGTGCAGCTTTTTCCTTTTATTGACATTTCGCCCGTTTGGTGATATCATATGGTTGTATCTATATACCCCGATCCAACTCACTTTCAAACGAATACTATACTAAGGAGAACTATCATGAGCGAACTGAAAAACTTCACAAGCGGCCTGCCTACAGTCAAAGACAACAAAAAGCCTGCAAATCCCGTGGTCGGACTGGTGATAATCGTAATAATCGCCGCTGTTTCACTGTTTATGGGCATATCAGGTCTGAAAGCCGACAACAGCCAGACCCTCGATGACGCTTTCAGGAACGGTCTGAACAGCGGTGCATATGTGAGCGGAGAGCCTGCATTCGGCGCTCACAACGCAAATTTTGAGTACAAGCACACTATCAACTTCATTCCGATAATCACCGAGTATTACTATATTATACTCTCCGAGGACGGGGAGAACGGTGTCCTTGTCCGCGCCGATAAGGATTTCGGCAAGAACTTCGACAGCACATCCTTTGAAAATATCAGCGGCATAAAGATCGAGGGCAAGGTCAAGGCTTCAAAGGATAAGATACTGAACTCCACAAATCTGGATCAAGCCTTCCTCGAAAAAGATATGTACATTGATACGCTCAATCAGCGCAACTGCTTCAAATGGATCTTTATCGGCGGATTCTTCGCTGTTACCACAGTATACGCAGCTTTCAGGCTCATCAAGTACGGCATCGGCAGTTATCCGAAATCCGCTGCCGCAAAGCTCATAGGTCTGGTGCTGTGTATTGGAAGCATCGTCGCAATGTGGTTCTTCATTCAGCTTATCTCACTGGCTCTCTGACGGTATGCAGCAGCACAGGTTCATGTTGCGTGTCGTGTGAGGCAAGGGAGCACGAGGGCGGGCTCACCAGTCTGTCAATAACCCCCAATTTCATTAGGGAACGCCTTCTCTTGCGAGGCGCTTTGAGGCTATTTGTGGGGCTTTGCCCCACACCCTACCAAAGGCGCTGCCTCTGGACTCTGGGGAGTCCGAGGACGGGTTCCCCTACAGATCGCTTCATGTTAAATATATTTAGATCCGTCCCTACAGTGGCTAAAGGCTAACGGCTAAAAGCTAAAATTGTCGTCATTGACAACAGGTCGGATTGATGATATAATAAGTGTATCTATTGTAAAATAAATCAGAAAGAGGTCATATATATGGCAAAAGATAAAAAGCTGGTTTCTGAGATAACCTCTATGGACGAGGATTTCGCTCAGTGGTATACCGATATCTGCAAAAAGGCAGAGCTTATCGAATATACAAGCGTTAAGGGCTGTATGGTAATCCGTCCTTACGGCTACGCTATCTGGGAGAATATGCAGCATATCCTCGACACTACTTTCAAGGAACTGGGTCACGAAAACGTTTGTATGCCTATGTTTATCCCCGAGAGCCTTCTCCAGAAGGAAAAAGACCACGTTGAGGGCTTCGCTCCCGAGGTCGCTTGGGTAACTCACGGCGGCAGCGAGAAGCTTGAGGACAGACTCTGCGTTCGTCCTACTTCCGAGACTCTTTTCTGCGAGCACTACGCTAATATCGTTCATTCCTACCGCGATCTCCCTAAGCTCTACAATCAGTGGGTAAGCGTTGTTCGCTGGGAGAAGACCACACGTCCTTTCCTTCGCTCAAGAGAGTTCCTCTGGCAGGAGGGTCACACTATCCACGCTACAGCTGAGGAGGCTGTGGAGGAAACAGAGCGTATGCTCAATGTATATGCTGATTTCTGCGAAAAGTCCCTTGCTATGCCTGTTGTAAAAGGCAAGAAGACCGAAAGCGACAAGTTCGCGGGTGCTGTTTCAACTTACGCTATCGAGGCTCTCATGCACGACGGTAAGGCTCTTCAGGCAGGTACTTCACACTATTTCGGCGACGGCTTCGCAAAGGCTTTCGGCATAGAATATACCGACAAGGAAAACAAGAGAGTAAATCCTCATCAGACAAGCTGGGGCGTTACAACACGTCTTATCGGCGCTGTTATCATGACACACGGCGACAACAGCGGTCTTGTGCTCCCGCCTGCTGTAGCTCCGATACAGGCAGTTATCGTGCCTATCGCTCAGCACAAGGAGGGCGTTCTCGACAAAGCAGGCGAGCTTCTCAGCGAGCTAAAGGCAGCAGGTATCAGAGTTAAGGTGGACGACAGCGAGAACTCTCCGGGCTGGAAATTCGCTGAATACGAAATGAAGGGCGTTCCTGTACGTATCGAGATAGGTCCCCGTGATATCGAGCAGAACCAGTGCATCGTCGCAATACGTTTCAACGGCGAGAAGAAGACTGTTTCCCTCAGCGATCTTGCGGTATATGTAAAGGCTCTCCTCGAAAAGGAGATACCCGAGGGTATGTTCGCAAAGGCTGCTGAAAACCGTGCAAACAGAACTTACTCATGTACTTCTATCGACGAGATCAACAAGGCTCTCAGCGAGCACGGCGACGGCTTCGTAAAGGCTATGTGGTGCGGCGATGAAGCCTGCGAGGACGAGGTCAAGGAAAAGACAGGTGTCGGCTCAAGATGTATCCCCTTCGAGCAGGAACAGCTCAGCGACAAGTGTGTGTGCTGCGGAAAGCCTGCAAAGTACATGGTTTACTGGGGCAAAGCATATTGATAGTACCAATTATATAAAAGTTCAAAGCGTCTCTTTCACTGCGAAAGGGACGCTTTTGCTTATATATGTTGCATATCTCCGAAAGCCAAAAAAACACTGTATTAACGTATATCAAATATGTTCATATTTGGTTTATAAAATATACAAATACGCGATTTTTGTGTTACACTGAAAACACAATAAGTAACATTTTAAAGTATTTGATTTTTATATTGTTTAGTATGCAATATACTCAGAGGAAAAACTTTAAATCATATTCCTGATAGAATATGAATAAATGGTTAATATGTTTCGAGCAGTAATGCGCACATGTTATTTCGCTATATACGCCAGAAAATATATTCATAATTATTGTTTTTTAAAACTTTTCATTTGGCAGTACCAATATTTACACTCAAAAAATCCACCTGTTCTTTATTTTTTCGGTTGAATATTTCTAACAAAACAGTGTATAATTTTAGTATAAAAGGACAATATTGATTTCAGTGCTGCCAACAAATAGTATAATATGCCGTTTTAAATGTGAAAAAAAATCGGCATTTTATTATCTCTATAGCAGCTTATTGGGGGCATACTGTCCAAAAGATCAGAGGTGAAAAAAATGAATTCAGAAGCTATTTTCAACGCCGCACATTCAACCGCGATAAGAATGCTCGAATCAGGCGCTTATCTCACTCCAAATGATACCGTTTGCGCAATAGAGTCTGCTTCAGGCAGGATCTATACAGGTATCAGCAGAACAGACATGAACTCAATGATCCACGCTGAGATCGACGCTGTCCGCAATATGCTTGCAGCAGGTGAGAATATCATTCAGGGTCTGCTCCTCATTGGCACTCAGACAAGAGCACCTATGCTGCCGTGCAGCAGCTGCATCGGGTATATCCTCTCACTTGCACCGGAGAATTCCAACTGCCTCATTATGATGCAGGACAGAATGGTAAGCATCGGTGAAGTAGGAATGTATTCAGCTCCAATGGGCGGAATGAACACACCACAGAATTTCGGCGCACCAAATGGACAACAATTCATGTCAGGACCTAACTTTATGGGCGGAGGACAAATGGTATCACCGCTCCAGGCTGCACCTGTACCCCGTTCATCAGCAACGTCGGTATCCGTATCCGTAAGTAAATACGATATCGACAAGCAAGCAGCATCAATGGCTAAAGCCGATATGCTAAAGAACAAAGTAAGCAGTCTTATGAAGGTCGCAGATGATGATGACGACGATCTTGACGAATTCCTTGAAGAAATTGAGGGAAACACTAAGAAAAAACGTTTTGGTTTCTTCAAAAAATAAGTGACATTATTTAATTACATAATATAGTAGGGAGGTACTACATAATGAAAAAGTCAAAAAAACTTTCAACGGTATCATGGCTTTTGATCATTCAGCTTGTGGTTATGGTTTCCATGAACCTCGTAGTTAATAAGGTCATTAGTTTTACGATGCATAATAATACGATAGATCATATCCAGACCGTTACTAATGAGCGTGCAAAGATCATATCCGACTTTGCCGACAACGCCGAGAGAATCCTTGATTATTACAGTAACGGCGCCCAGATAAAAAATCTTCTGAGTACGGAAAACCCTTCTCAGGAAGCAGATCTCATCGAAGAGGCGTATCAATACACTTTAAAGTACTCCGCAAATATAGACGACCTCGAGGGTATATATGTCAGTGAATGGAATACTCACGTTCTTGCGCAGACAAACTTCAAGTACCCGGATACAGATATGACAACCCGTAAAGACGCTGACTCTCTGAGACAGCTCCAGGAAGCTCTTATAGCCGCAGGCGATAAGGTTTATAATGTTGGTATGATAACCTCCCCTGCATCAGGCAAGCAGATCATTTCCATGTATAAGGGAATATTCGATGACAACGGCAATCCAATAGGCATCGTTGGTCTCGGTATCTATACAAGCGGTCTTATAGATACTCTCGATGGTCTTGAGATCAAGGGTATGAATGAAGTAATCTATGAACTCGTAAATGTTGAGAACTGTAAATATCTGTTCAATTCGGAGAATCCGGATAATGTTGGTACTTCTGCTGAAAGCCCGGAAGTTCAGAAGCTTTGTACAGAAATACTGGCTGGTACAGGTAAATACCAGGATACATACGAATTCGAGGCAAACGGCGTAAAATACGCTGGCTGTCACTCATATATCCCTAAATATAAGTGGATGCTTATGGTCAACGATACAAAGCATGAAATGTATGCCGTATCGAGAAATCTCCGTACATATATGCTCATATTCCTTGGTCTTATCATCGGCGTTGTAGGTGTCTTCGCATACCTCAACAAGAGACAGGAAAAGATCAATGCAAAGCTCGCTTCTACTATCGTAAAGAACAACAAGACAAAGGATTCACTCCACTCTGCGATGTTCACCGACGTTCTTACAGAAGTAAGCAACCGTATCGCGTTCTCAATCGAGCTTGATGAAGCTAAAGCCACGTCGAGCGATCCGTATTACTTCCTGATGTACAATATAGGCGGATTCAGCGAAATCAATACAAGCTACGGAAACGACGTTGGCGACTGGCTCCTCGTTAGAACAGTCGATATCCTTAAACAGGTATTTAAGGGCAGCACGATCTACCGTACAGGTTCAGATGAGTTCGTTGTTGCTATGCAGGTAAGAGAAAGGGACGTAAATGCCGATAAGATACTCGACAACGCTAAGGACGCTTACGAGCGCTTAACAGCTGAGCAGAATACACCGGCAGGCAAGATCAAGTTTGAGTACAGAGCTTCTGCTGCAAAGAAGACAGGAGTTATCAACGCTTCGATTATCACGATCCTCAAGGATCTTATCAATAAGAATCCTGAAGCAGGACTCGGACGCATCAACTACACAGACCTCAGTCGATAATATAGTGGCAATAAAGGCTGTCGCAAACGCGGCAGCCTTTTGCTTTTCAGAAGTAATTTATATTATGAGCAATATGCCTCTCAGACGTTCGAGAATGCGCTGTAAGGTGCGATAAATATAATAGTATAAAAGTTATACTACACAACGGCACAAAGCCATATATGACGATTCTGAAGCAATTGACAAGCATTCAAAGCCGTGTTATAATTGACATATATCGCGACATATTTCTACATGTTATTTTTAGAAGTATTACGTAAAATTAACTTGAAGTAGTTAAAAAAGAACATAGGAGGAATACAAATGGATACAGAAAAAAATGATAATAATCCTAAAGAATCAACAGTTATCAAAAAATTCGGAAGTTTTATTAAGGAAAGCATGAAAGAAGGCTTGGAGAACAGTAAAAGAGAAATATACAATGAAGGGTTCCATACTGGAAAAGACGCTCAAAGAAGAAGTGACTTAATATCAACAATTGATGCTTTTTTAGAATTAAATGTTAAAGATGGAGAAATATATAAATTGTTAAATAAATACTTTTATGTAGATTCTATCGATGAAGTCAATGAATTATTATTGATAGGAAAACAACGAAAAACTCGTAATGATTATATGGATTATATATTTTCTCTTAAAATGAATGAAAGTGACACCAATCATTATCTCCAATTATATTATGACTATCCCAACAAAGATATGTTTTTAAATATGACACCAAAAAAAATAAAAGAGTTTTTAAAAAAGAACAAGTAAAAAACAAGTTCCTATTTTACAAATAAAGGTGCTCAAAAGAGCACCTTTATCACATAAAATAGCCAGATTTCATTGCTGAACAATGAGCTGTCGGGGACGCCAGCCCCTACAATTTTACAATTCTAAGCAAGTATATTTGTAGGGACGGCTTCCTCGATGTCCCCAAAATCAGTATAACAAAAAAAGGACTGCTTTTGCAGTCCTCATCAGTGTCGGCACTGATCTAATTTCCCGGGCCGTCGCCAGCCAAGTATCTTCGACGCGAATGAGCTTAACTACCGTGTTCGGAATGGGAACGGGTGTGACCTCATTGCCATAAGCACCGACTATTTA
>CACZEJ010000009.1 GCA_902780115.1 Ruminococcus flavefaciens
GCCAGCGATACGAGGAAGAGTACTGCTTTAAGTGCAGTGCTTCCATTGTGCTGAGGAAGCATGGCAAGTCCCGGGAATATCTGTATAACGCCGAATAAAAGCAGCACAAACGATGTCAGTGATTTAAGTCCCTTGATACCTGTAAGGAGCGTCAGTGAGAGCACTGCCACGATAGCTGCGATATACAGTGACGAGCCTTCGATCACCTTGTTGAAGCCTTCAAGACCGTTCTTGTAGCTGAGACCGAGCTGTCCCGAATAAAGCAGATAGAACGCAACTGCTGCGACAACGCCGATAACAGCTACAACGATAGTCATCTTGAAGCCCTTTGCAGCTTCGCGCTGTCTTGCCTCCTCCTTGAGCTGGAGCATCATGCGGAGACTTTCCTTCGAGTCCTTCTGATCTGATACGAGCTGAGATGATACAGCCTTTTTTGCAGCCTCAGCCTTTGCTCTTTCAAGGTCTTCATCGACGTATTTAGGCTGATACTTAGGCGGTTCGGGTTCGTCATCGAGTATCGGTGCCGAGATAGGCTCGGAGGGCTGAGGAGCAGGAGCTTCGGGCTTCGGAGGCGGTGTATAGTTGTCCTCGTCGAGCACAGGAGCTGTTACCTGTACGGGAGGAGCTACTGCGCCCAGCTGAGTTCTTCTCATGTCGATTATCTGCTGCTGCTTATCGGCAGGGAGAGCTGCAAAACGCGCTTTCAGTTCAGGGGTAAGTCCGTTTATGATATCCTCGTCGGAAAGTACCTTCTTGTCCTGAACAGGTGTTATAGTGTCGTCGAGCACAGGTGCGGAAACACCCGTAGGAGCTCCTTTGGGAGCGCTGCTCTGATAAGGAACATCATCATCGAGAACAGGTGCTGAAATGCCTGTAGGTGCCCCTTTTTTGCTGTTGTCGTAATACGGTATATCGTCATCGAGAACAGGTGCGGATACACCTGTCGGAGCGCCTTTCTTTCCTGTGTTTGGTGTAAAAGAGTCTATTTCGTCAAGAACAGGTGCAGATACACCTGTAGGGCCGTCCTTTTTTGCAGTCGGTGCGGTATAGCCAAAGTCGTCAAGTACGGGAGCTGTTACACCTGTGGGACCTTCCTTTTTAGTATTATCAGCAGTATAGTCGATCTCCTCGGGGAGACCTCCTGCGATAGGGTTTTCGTCGTACATATTCAATACACCTCTTTTAATGAGTTTTTATATAATCAGCAAGACTGATATCAGCTCCGTTTGAGATCAGAGCGTAGTATGCAAGAACTCTCGAAGCATCGACCGAATCAATTTTGCTGTCGTTGTTGACATCTGCACATTTGGACTGGGCAGCGGAAAAAGATGCTGCGACCTGACTTGAAAGGCGGCTATACTCCGCAAGAATGAGCGAAGCATCAACAGAGTCGATAAGCTTATCACCGTTTACATCTCCGAGGGTATAAGTCACGGGAGAGTAGCGGTATTTTGAGATAGGATAGGCTGTGTGGAACTCATCGGAGTTATAATCGGGGAAAGTCAGTCCGTTATCGTTCTGTGCGACGTGTACAAGCTGGGGCGCATCGGAATCAAAGTCGGCAGTTCCTTTGAGAAAGTATCGGAATTTGCCGTTTTTGGATCTGAGATCCCATGTAGGGTCAAGGAGATAGTATATGCCGTCAAGCTTTACAATGAGCCATACATGGTTGCCGTTGGGATTCACACCGCTGAGATCGTGGGAGTATCCTGCGATTATGCGGCAGGGAATGCCCGAATCGTTGTACATACGGTACAGGAGCTGAGCTATGCCCTGGCAGACAGCATCGCCTTTTAATACTGCGTTATAAGCCGAGTAAACATACGGGTCGTCGAGATCGTCCGAGTATGTCAGGTGTGAATTGGCGTACTTATATATAGTACTGATCTTGTTATAATCAGACATTCCGCTGACATTCAGAGAGTTCATGATCTCGTTCAGCTTCTTTGTCAGGACAGCTTCTTCCTCGGCAGTAGTATAATAGTAAACGGTATAAGTAAGCCTGCCGCTCGTTGATACAGAGCATTTGTAGGATCTCACGGCAAAGCGCAGATAATCGCCTTCTGTGCCGCTGCCTGTCTCGTCAAAAGCCTTGTACATCATTGACTGGGACAAAGCCTGCATCTGAGCCTGTCTTTCCGTTTTGTCAGACGAGAAGCTGACATTATCAACATTTATGATTATTTCCGAAGTATGTGCTTTGAGAGCCTTGCGCATCTGCAAAGCAGCTTCTTCGGCGCTGGAGCCGACCGGATCTGCCGATATCTCAATACGTGATACCTGTACAGCTTCGGAGCTGCGCGGGACTGCTGCTCCGAGAAGCAGCGTGAACGAAGATATGACAGCAAGTATTTTTACAGATAAACTCATAACATCACCTCAGCGGGAATGCAGATATTTACTTTTTCTTAACGAATTCTTCTACAGACATAGGTGTATCTGTAGCAGTCGAGATATAAGCGTAATACGCAAGGACTTTTGAAGCGTCGAAGGAATCGACCTTGCCGTCGTTGTCAATATCGGCGGAATCCTTCTGCCCTGCGGAGAATGTGCCTTTAACGTTGCTTGAGGACTGTCTTGCGTATTCCGCAAGAATGGAGGAAGCATCTGATGAATCGACCATATTGTCGCCGTTTACATCACCCTTTGCGAACACAGCATAGCGCGAGAACTGTGCCATGCCCTCTGTTTCGGCAATGCCGTCCACAGTGGTGCCTGCAAAGGTAAGGTGCTCATGCTTTAATTCAGAGTTTTCGGGGAGAGCAGCATCAAGATCCTTGTAGCCCTTTAAGAAGAACGCATCTTTTGTGCCGTTCTTGTACTCGTACACAGGGTCGAGGAAGTAATAAACGTCGTCCATCTTCACGAGCACGAGATAATGTGCCATAAGAGGATTGTTCTTGGCATCATAGTTGGTATAGTAAACCTCACTGTCGATGCCGAGCTCGCTGAGTGCTCTTATCAGGAGCTGAGTATAGCCTATCTCATTTGCAGTATTCTTCACGAGAGCTGAATAGGCTGAACCCAGTTCAGCAGGCTCTGCTGCGTCGGAAAGCTTCATTTTTGATACCACAAGGTTATAAGCTGCCTTTATCTTTTTATCTGCGGGATAGTCGTCGGGATCAATATCGCCGATCAGGAGGCTCCTTACAAGCTTGATCTTCTGTTCGAGCTCTGCTTCCTGAGCAGCTGTAGTCCTGTATTTTGCCGTGAGCTCTATCAGAACGCCCTTGTCGTTGGTCTTTACGATAGCGGAGCTCTGGATAACGCTGAGATAGAGGTACTGACCTTCGGAAGGATCATTTGTAGGATCGAATACGTTCTTGATAACGAGGCGTGAATAATGGCTTTCGTCATCTTTGCCTTTGCCGAGGACGAGTGCCTGAAAATGCTGCACTTGCAGGGAATGCTGCGGTCATGCAAATACCGACAGCGGCGATCGCTGCTATAGTTCTGCTGAATTTATTCATAGTGTTTCCCCCTTAAAATCAATATATAAGCGAACAGCCGCCGAAGCGGCTGAATGCATTATTTACTTATCTTTCGAGTATCTGTGATCTGTCAGGACCGATGCCTACCATGCTTACGTGGCAGCCAACGAGCTCTTCAAGACGAGCGATATAGCTCTTGCAGTTTGCAGGGAGCTCATCAAAGCTCCTGCACTTTGAGATATCCTCGTTGAATCCCGGGAATTCCTCGTAGATAGGCTCGCAGCCTTCGAGTTCCTCAAGTGTTGGCGGGAACTCCTTGATAACGCTGCCGTCGGGCTTCTTGTAAGCTACACACATTTTGAGTGTGTCGATATTAGCGAGAGTATCAAGCTTGTTGATAGCGAGGCTGTCAAGTCCGTTTACTCTTACTGAGTGACGAACGATAACTGCATCGAACCAGCCTGTTCTTCTTGGTCTGCCTGTGGTAGTACCGAACTCGCCGCCGACATTTCTGATCTGATCGCCTGTAGCGTCATCGAGCTCTGTCGGGAAAGGTCCCTTGCCGACACGGGTCGTATAAGCCTTGGCAACACCGATGATGTTGGTTATTACCTTAGGACCTACGCCTGTACCTACGCATACACCTGCTGAGAGCGGGTGTGAAGATGTAACGTATGGGTATGTACCGAAATCTATGTCAAGGAGAGTAGCCTGTGCGCCTTCAAACATGATAGTCTTGTCAGCCTTGTGAGCTTCAAATGTAAGAACAGAAACATCGTCCATGTAAGGAAGGAGGCGCTTGCCGTACTCGGTATATTCCTTTGTAACTGCATCGAGGTCGAAAGCTTCGCCGCCGTATACCTTAGTGATTATCTCATTCTTGAGCTTGCCTGTTGACTGTATTTTCTCAGCGAGCACCTCAGGGTGAACGAGATCGTACATACGAATGCCGCAGCGCTCGTATTTATCCATATATGTAGGACCGATACCTCTCTTTGTAGTACCGATGTCCTTGCCGCCGCGGAATGCTTCTGAGAGACCGTCGAGAGCGATATGCCATGGCATAACGATCTGTGCGCGAGGATCCACCTTGAGGTGACCCTCAGTCTTTATACCTCTTTCAGCAAGGCTGTCAAGTTCGCCGATGAAGTCCTTAGGGTCAAGAACTACTCCGGCACCGATAAGATTGAGTGCATTAGGGTAGAGGATACCCGAAGGGATAAGGTGGAGCTTGTATACCTCACCGTTGTTGACTACAGTGTGTCCTGCGTTGTTTCCGCCCTGTGAACGGACTACAACGTCTGCGCGGGAAGCAAGGATATCAATTATTTTACCTTTGCCTTCATCTCCCCACTGGGTTCCTACTACAATATTTGCAGGCATTTGTTTTCCTCTTTTCATAATATTTTATTTGTGCAGGCAGGAGCTGAACTTCTGTCAATGCACACTTACACTTTATTATATCACATTAGTAAATAAAATGCAACAGTACAATAGAAAGAATTATCAATACCGCAAAAAGTGGTATTTGTCAGTCATCATATCTAATTTTGTTAATTATGCAACACAAAATCAAGAGAAAAATATTTACATTTTGTACAACAGGTGGATATTTTGCAGAAAGTATAAAAACGCTGTCGTATTACAAAATGTTTGTACGAATGTTTGTAATGTAAGCGTAAAAAATATTCTTAAACGCTTTTATATAATAAACCGGTTTATTAAAACATATAATCTAAAAATACTTTTTAAATTGAAAGGAATAAAACAATGAAAAAAAGAATTCCTGCTTTAATTGCAGCACTTACTATGCTAACATCATCTGCGGCAGCTATGCCTGTCACATCTGTAAACGCCGGTTCACAGCTTCCTTCACACGTAGACCTTAGTGAAACAGTCTATTTTCCTGAGATAATCTATCAGCAGTATAATTCATGCGGTTCGTGTGCTGCGGGATACTATCAGTTTACATATGAGGCAAGAAAGCTTTTACGTGAGAGTGATCCTAATGCTGATATAGATTTTGCGTTTTCACCCCTTGCCATTTATAATAATATAAATGGTGGTAAGGATGAAGGCAACGATATAATAGATGTATACAATTTTTTGAAGAAAAACGGTGCCGTATGTATAGGAGATTATCTTTATGATGATCTAAGCATAGGAATTGATTATCCCAAGCGACCTGATGTAATACTTGATGAAAACGGAGAATTGGATTTTGATCTTTTAGATATGGATTTGTTATCAAGTGAAGTAACAGTAGCTTATATAACGAAAGAGCAATTAGATGAATATCCAAAATATCAGCAGAAGTTTTTTGAATATGCAGGCAATGGCTTTTACAGACGAAAAGGTGAATATATCACAAGGCAGGAATATGAGGATATCATAAGAGATGATGAAGAAAAGGAAATGGATTATTTGCCGACACCTGATCATGAATTATATTTGTATAGAAAAGATCCACTTTCGGAGTTGCCCAATGATGAACGTTCGCTTTTTGAGGCTCTTAAAATAAGGATCAATAAACCGAGCTTTATAAATTTATCCGCTTATTGTAAAAAAGATGGCGATGAAATGATTAAGATTGAAAAAGACGAATCAGAGGCTAATGTAAGAAACGGAATAAAAGAGATAAAAAAGAAGTTGTATGAAGGAAAAGTGCTTACAACACAAACAGATGGATGCAGTGAAGAATATATTACAAATTCTGCAACGAGAAATGGTGATCCACTTAATGAGGAAGTAGTTTATCAGAATAATTGTGATAATGTAAGTATACCTCATTATGTAACTATTGTCGGATATGATGATGATATTGCATATGATATAAACGGTGATGGCGTCGTTGATCCTGAAAAAGAGAAGGGTGCTTTCAAAATTGCAAATTCCTTCGGAGAAGGATGGGGAAACGATGGATTTATGTGGATCATGTATGATGCTTTATATCCTGAAAGTCTCGTAGGTGTGAAAGCTCCGGAAGATTTTGATGATTATGATGATTATGAATTTGGAAACTATGGAAATATTGAATTGAGTAGATATGCAGCATTTAGCGACCTTATTTATATTGATGCTGTAAAAAAGGATATCAAGCTTGTTTCAGAAGCCGATGTATATACGAACAACTACTACGACGTATTGATCGGAAATGAGTGCAATGGCGAAAGTGTATTGACAGACGAGAGCAACAAGGGCTCATATGAAAATACTATTGAGTACAACGGCGTTTTTGTGTCAGATATAACAGAAATATGCGGCGATAACGCTAATAACAAGACTTACAGAATAAATATTGATAACATTAATTCTTCAGGTGATACAAAAGTTGTCGTAAAGTCGGTCTGCTTAAAGGACGATAAGGGAAATGTTGTTGCAAAGAAGAATTTCTTCTCTGACAGCCAGATCGAAGCAAGATTAAAGAGACTTGCTCCCGGCAACTATTTTACAAATACACTTAAAGTTGAGTTTCCGTTAGGTGATGTGAACTATGACGGTGTATATGACAAGAAAGATTATAAGATCGTAAAGGCTTACTTTAATGATCCTGACAACAGTGATCTTTCATTGTTCCAGAAGGATCTTCTTGATGCTGATAACAACGGCGTAGTTGATAATAAGGACTACAAGATACTCAAGAAGACTTACAAAAAGTAATTATCTGATGCGATAATAAAAACGGACTTCTGCATAAAAGCAGGAGTCCGTTCTGTTTTACAGAGCTTCGCCCTTTTCTGTGGTGAAGGTTATGGAGCCGCCGTTGCTTACAGCGGTGATATCGCCGTTGAAGCAGGTAGCGTATGTGGTTATCTTCTTGTTTTTGAGGAGATCCTGCACCTTGCCCGAAAATTCCGACGATGAAGTGCATACTACCGCGCATTTCGGCTGGACTTTACTGAGGAAATCGCTGAGGTTATCGAGCTTTCTGCCGTGATAGGGGACTTTCAGGAGAGTACACTTGCCGATGTCCATTATTTCGGCGAGTCTCTGCTCCATAGCGTCGCCTGTAAACAGCAGGACGTTGTTATGGTGGGTGACTTTTGTTACGAGGGAGAAGTCGTTCTCGTCGTCATCGCCGTAGAAGGTCTTCTTTGGTGCGTATACAGTAAAGTCAACGTCATCGAGGGTGAATTTTACGTCCTCGGTAAGCCTTGTGGGCTGGATATTCTTTTCTGCCGCCACTTTGCAGTACTTGTCATATTCGTCAACTGTTCCCTCATAATCGGGAGTAAGTATATTCTTTACATCAAAGTTGTTTATGAGCTTGGCTGCACCGCCCACATGATCTTTGTCGAAATGGGTGATTATGAGGTAATCAATAACAGTGGTGTCGCTTTCTTTGAGAAGGTTCGATATCTTCTTGCCGTCGCCCTTTTCGCCCGTATCTATAACAACAGTGGCGGTCTCGGACTGAAGCACTATCGCATCGGCTTTTCCCACATCGAAGAAAGTAACTGTCAGGTCTTTTGCGTCCTTGGGGACGCTTTCCTTGGAGCTGCATGAAGACACTGAGAGAATGGCTATAACAGATGAAAGCAGTAGAGCTGCAATGTTTCTGATCCTTTTCATGTTTGATACTCCTTCCTTGAAGTGTGCATATATACTTTCACATCATATATTATAGCACAAAAACTTAAAAAAAGCTTGAAAATCTGAAGAAAATTTCTACAATTTGGTTGAACCAAAGCGACGAAAACTTCTTGTCATTGTAAACAAAAAATACAACTTAGTTGAAAATATTTAATCGATTGTTTAAAAATGTTATAGGGTATGCATAATTTGCTGTGAATGTTGCATATTGACAGATCACATAAAATAATCTATCATAATTACAGCCGGCAAATTTGATTAATCACAAAATATGTTACAGTTCACAAAGGAGAATTATTATTATGAAAATCACAAAAATGGTAGCAGGATTATTTGCTTCAGCAGTTATGGCTTGCAGTTTTACAGCATTTACTGCATCAGCAGACTCTTTCTCAATAAAGTTCATGAAGGGCGACCTTAACGGTGACGAAGTTATCAATGTTACAGATATGAACATTATGAATGCACACTTCAAGCTTATAAAGCCTCTTGAAGACCCGACAGTAGCTGACCTTAACTGGGACGGTAAAGTAAATGTTACTGACCGTCTTCTCATGAGCCAGCATATTAAGTGCCAGAAGGCTATCCACACAGGTGATGCTGATGGCGACAATGCAGTTACATCTGATGATATCACTGCTATAAGCAAACATATCCAGGGTAAAAAGGCTCTCTCAAAGAGTGGAAAGTATGCAGCAGACGTTAACGGTGACGGCAAAATCAATGTAACTGATATCGCTAAGATCGCAGCATACCTCAAAGCATAAGACTTACCACCTTTACGTTATAAAAACACAGTATTTTTTGTAGAGGAGGATATGCTATGAAATTAAGAAAGATCACGGCATCTTTAATGGCTACAGCTTTAATATCTTGCGCAGCTTCAGCTGTTTCAGCAAATGCGTTAGGTCTTAACGGCGAGCAGGATATGCCATTGATATCCATAACTTCTGAGTACGTTGATATGCCTTTAAAGGGTGACATCGACGGTGACGGAGCAGTTACATTAAAGGATACCGCTATTATGAAAGAGTATCTCAACAAGCAGTATTTTACTATTTTTGATAAAACCTTAAAGGTATGCGATGTAAACTGGGACGGCAAGGCTGACGAGAAAGATATCGCTCTTATGCCTTCAAACCTTAAGAGCACATCTCTTGTTTCCAGAATTGGCTGCCCTATAAATTACAGACCAAGAAATACAGGAGACCTTAATTCCGACGGCATTGTTAATATCAAGGACCTTAATGTGCTTGCAGAGTACCTCTTGAACGGAAGCGATATAAAGATCATGAGGATCGGCGGCGCTGTTGATAAGAATGATATCAACTGCGACTATAAGGTGGATATCAACGATTATAATGCACTTAAAGACTACATTCTCGAAACAAAGATCGTAAAGAAATATTAATATAAAAACGCATAACAGAGTTTATCATTTATTCTGAAATTGCGGTATACGAGAGATTATAATCATTTTTTACTCAATATTGGAACATTTATTGACTTAAATCAGCAAAAATGTTATAATATAACGGCTAAAATTTTAATGTATCGATACTATTTTTAGCATTGAATGGTTTTTTAGAGGAGGAAAAAATAATGAAATTTACAAAGATCACAGCACTTCTTGCTGCAGCTGTTATGACAGCAGGCGCAGCAACATCAATGTCAGTTTCTGCAAAATCTTACTTTGTAAAGGTAATGAAGGGCGATATCAACGGTAACGGCAGATTCGATGCAGACGATATCTCACAGCTCGATCTTCATATAAAGGGCGAGAAGGCTCTTGGAAAAAGATACACAACAGGCGATGTAAACTGGGACGGCAGAGTTGACGTTACTGACCTTGCAGAGCTCGTTAAGAAGGTTTACCACAGCGGCGATGTAAACGATAACGGAATCCTCGATAGTGACGACGCTCAGAAGATCCTCGACCACGTCAAAGGCAAGAAGGCTCTCAAGGGTGCTGCACTCCTTACAGCAGATATCTCAGGAGACGGCAGAATTGATGTTGTGGACGTTGTTCAGGTAAACAATCTCCGCGGCAAGAGCGCAGGCTTCAAGGCTGGCAATGTGCTTGATGACAATTACATTACATCAGATGATACAAATGCTATCTTAGATCATATCAAGGGTAAGGCTGCTCTCAGCAGTGAAGAGCTTATCCGTGCTGACGTTAATAACGACGGCAGAGTAGATATCGTAGATTATTCCAAGATATTCAACTATATCTCTAAATAAATAGTGCTCAGACGAGATAAAATGCTCTCCCATGCGGAGAGCATTTTTGTTGCCCGATGGAAGGAAATTGTTAATAAAAGTGCTGTTGATAGGCGAAAAAATACATCTGCGATTTGTGTTAATGAGTCTGTTTTGGGCTATTGTTAACTACAGCAAATCCGTACTTGAAAAAATCTGTAAAATATGGTATAATAATTCATTACAGGATTTTTATAGAAGGTGAGGTTCTGCGAATTGAACGACAATACCGCATTGATAAGCGAGATAAAGAGCCTGCTCGGTGACAGTGAGCATAAAGCTTATGTCAGGAGCTTCGGCTGTCAGCTGAATGTCTCCGACGGCGAAAAAATAAAGGGTCAGCTGAAAAAAATGGGTTATACCTTTACTGAAAGTGAAGCCGAGGCTGATCTTATCATACTCAACACCTGTGCGGTACGTGAAAGCGCTGAGGACAGAGTATTCGGCATAGTCGGAAGCATGAAAAAGCTAAAAGAGCAGAAACCGTCACTCATTATCGGTATTGCAGGCTGTATGACTGCACAGAGCCATGTTGCGGATAAGATAAAGCAGTCCTATACGCAGGTGGATTTCGTACTGGGCACATCTGCGATAAACGCTCTGCCGAAGCTCCTGCTCGAAGCTCTGAAAGGAGCAAAGTTCTCGGCGGATATCACAGAGTATGATGACTTCTCCGAGGTGGCAGAGCAGGTGCGCGACAGCTCGTTCAAGGCTTCTGTGCCCATAATGTTCGGCTGCAACAATTTCTGCACATACTGTATCGTGCCCTATGTGCGCGGCAGAGAGCGCAGCCGCCGTCCCGAGGATATTATTGCGGAGGTGCGCGGACTTGTGGCTGACGGCTACAAGGAGATAATGCTCCTCGGACAGAACGTCAATTCCTACGGCAATGACCTTGACGGCGAAATGAGCTTCCCTAAGCTTCTGAGGGAGCTGAACAGCATTGAAGGTGACTTTATTATACGTTTTATGTCGTCTCACCCGAAAGATGCGTCAAAAGAGCTTATCGACACCATTTTTGAATGTGAGAAGGTTGCTAAGCATCTGCACCTTCCTGTTCAGAGCGGCAGCAGCGAGGTGCTTCGCCGTATGAACAGACGGTACAGCATAGAAAAATATCTTGAAATAGTTGATTATATCCGCGGCAAAGATCCTGACTTTTCTCTTACAACGGATATAATTGTAGGTTTCCCAAACGAGACTGATGAAGAATTCCGTGAGACAATAAATATTGTAAAAAGTGTCACATTTGACAACATATACTCGTTTATTTATTCGAGACGTTCAGGAACAAAAGCGGCTGAGATGCCTGACAGTACATCTGACGAAGTAAAGAGCAGACGTATGAGAGAGCTTCTCGAAGTACAGCGCGAAGTGTCATCAGAGCACTATAAGCGTTTCATCGGCAGAACTATGAGGGTTCTTGTAGACGATACCGCTAAGAAGCGCGACGGCTGGCTTACAGGAAAGAGCAGCGAGTTCATTATTGTTGAATTCGAGGGCGATGAGTCGCTGATAGGACGTTTTGTTAATATCAAGGTAACAGACGCGATGAACTGGGCGGTAGTCGGCGAGCTCATCAGCGGCTGAGAATGGAGGAAAAAATGAAAAGAACATTAACTGCTTTATCAATCCTGTCTGCATCTTTGATCCTTGCAGGCTGCGGAAAAACTTCCACAAGCGATACTATCGCTCCTAAGACGGAAAGTGTAAAGACAACGACTTCTGCCACAGCGTCAGATGCTGAGGTGACAACTACTGCTGCGGCTGAAAGTGCTGCGGAAGCGACTACAACGGCTGCATCAGCAAATGAAGAAGGAAATGCACAGCAGGTCCAGACAACTGCAAATAATCAGAACGGCGGTGAGCAGTCATCGGCAGGCGGCGGTTCTTCCTCCGAACAGGGCGGAGCTTTCACAGGAAGACTGAATCAGGGCTATCAGGGAAATTATCAGAATGCGATAACAAAAATGGTAGATGAGGCTGTTGCAGGAGGCAGAACTCTTTACATGGATTATGCTCTTATGGACGTAACAGGTGATTCCGTTCCCGAGCTTATCGTAAGCAGCGGTGAATATACTCTGTCTATGTCAATAACAGTATACGATCAGAATATGAATATCATCGGCGATCAGATGCGCGGTGACAATACTGGAATATATAAGACAAGCAGCGGTGATCTGGCACTTGTAACTATCTATCAGGGTAACTGCTATATATTGGATTATTCATACGATCCCGCAAGCGGTTCTCTGGTGGTTTCCGATTCAAAGAATATGCAGTACAGCTCAGGCGATGAGATCGGCAGTATATTCCAGAGCGAGGGACTTACATCACCTGAGGTCGTCAGCATATCCGTTGACGGCGGTGCAGTAAAAAGCTATTACAACAGCCAGACCTTTGACTATACTTACCTTGGGATCATTGTATGATGTTGGATAAGCGGATCTGACAGCCGCCTATTTCAGTTGATATATTTCCCCGCAGAACAATATATGAAGGAGCGTATTATGAAAAAAATTGCAGTATTTCCTCTTATTGCAGCTGTTGCACTTGCGGGCTGCGGAAAGAAAAAACCGAAGAACCCTTCTGACGATAACAGCACCACAACAACTGCCGCTATAACATCGGAAACTGCGGCAGCTACAGAAACAGAAGCTGTAACAACGACCTCTTCTGCGGCTGTATCAACAGGAAGCGATGAAAAGACAACAACTTCACCTGTTACACTTCCGATGACTACTGCGGCAGCAGAACCCGATGAAACGCTGCTCCAATCTTTCTATCAGGATCTGAAGCCTATGCTTAGCCTGTATTTCGAGGACTTGCTCGAAAAGCAGAAAGGCAGCGGCTATATGGAATACGCTTTCTATGATGTCACAAAAGACGGTGTGCCCGAATTCATCATCAAGAGCGGCATGAGCGAAGCCGATTTTGAAATAAAGGTGTTTGCCGAGGACGGCTTTGACGGCTGCTACCAGATAGGCGAGACCTATGGCAGCCATACGAGCTATTACTATGATACCGCTGCGAACGATCTCGTTTTTGTTTCTGCGATGATGGGAAAAATGGAGATCAGATATACGGGCATGGAGGACTATAAGCTGAAAGAGGTCAATGTTGTTGACAAAGACCTCTCCTCAGACGGTGATCTCGACGATGTGATCGCTGATGAGGGTCTGAAAGCTCTGACTTATGTATCGGTTTACAAGGCAGATGCAAACAGCGAGGGCTACTCCATTATCCACCATGCTGACGGTACCGAAGAGAGAAAGGAAGGACTCTATTTTGAGTTCACAGAATAATTTTTAAAGGAGAAGGACAAAATGAAAAAGATAATAGCTTTGTCATGCCTTGCAGCAGTTATGCTGGCAGGCTGCGGAAAAACAGACCCCTCTGATAACAGCGGCAATGATACTGAGACTACCACAAAAGCTGCCGAAATTGTAACAACTGCCGAAGAAACAACGGCGGCAGAAACGACTGCGGAGAGCGAAGCACAGACAAGCTCTGCTCCTGTTACCCTGCCTCCTGCAACTACTACTATTGGCGGAAATGTTTCCGCAGGCGGCATAATGGATATGTATCCTGCTATCTATCAGGGCGTTGTGCAGGAAAAGTTCGATGAGGTGGCAAAGCAGCACGAGGGACTTGTAAGTATAGACTATGCTTTCCGCGACCTTGATGCTGACGGTATCCCAGAGCTCCTTCTGAAATACGGCACCTGTGAGGCTGATTATTCAATAGATATCATCACCCTCGACAAGGAAGGCGAGCCAAAGGTGATAGATAATATCGGCGGCGGTCATACTTCATTCGCATATGATGACAATACAGGCGATCTCGTTCTCGTATGGGGGCATATGGGCGCTGCAAGCATCGACTATTATGTATGGGACAACGGCAGCGTGAAGCTGAGAGATCACTATGAATTCCAGATAAACGATCAGAATCCTTCCTACGAAAAGGTCCTCGATGAAAAGGGCATCAGATTCATTGACTTCGGTTCTGCTTATCAGTCGGACTACACCAGCGGAGTTAAATCCTATCTCTGCCACCCCGACGGTAGTGCTGAAGACAGGGAAGGCGTATTCATTTACGATCTTTTATAATAATGTATATATTTAAAAAGGAGTATTTTAACTATGGATATTATGGAAATGACAAGAGAGCTCGGAAAGGCTATCCAGCAGGACGACAGATATACTGCATATATGCTGGCTAAGCAGGCTAACGACGAGGATAAGGAGCTCCAGGAGGAGATCACTCGCTTTGAAGACCTTCGTATGAATTTAGGCAGTGCAATGAGTGCGGAAGAACCTGATTCCGACAAGATCAAGGAGCTGGATACCGAGCTGAAATCAGTTTACCAGAAGATCATGAAGAACCCTAAGATGATAGTTTTCTCAGGCGCTCAGCAGGCTCTTGAAAAGCTCGTTTCTAACGTTCAGCAGATGATAAGTATGTGCGCTAACGGCGAAGACCCCGAGACCTGTCAGATACCTGAGTCGGGCTGCACGGGAAGCTGCGCATCATGCGGCGGCTGTCACTGATGTTATGAACAATAACAATAAGTTAATTTTAGATAAGATAGCAGCGGTAAACAGTATCATAAACTCTTATGATACTACTGAACCGCCGCATTCCTTTCAAATAAGGTATGGCGACGAGACCGTAAAGCAGACAAGACAGGTCGGTATGGCTGTTATAACCTGTGCGTTACTGCTGTTTGTGCGTTCCCGCAATCCGTCGGCAAGCATGAGAACAGCGGGTATCGTCTTTGCAGCTGCGGCAATGATATTTGCGGTAATATGTCTGGTGTACGCTGCGAAGCTGCAAAAAACTGATGTAGCCGAAATAAACGGCGACAGCATCACCATAAAGGGCAGGACTTATAATTACAGCGATATATCCGAGATAAAGGGAGCTTCGCTGAATAATCTGAAGCTGATGTCAGGCGGCAGGAAAGTCCTCGCTCTTAACAAGAGCTGGGACGGCTGCGGCGATCTTGTCAGGTGGGCAAGACTGCATAATATACCGATAAATGACCATTCTGAAGACAGCTCCGAGGCGCTTCAGAAAAGAAATCAGACGCTTGCTGCTGTCATAACGGCAGGCTGCGTTTTTTTAGCTGTCCTCATTGTGATAATAAAGAGAATGGTCATGTGATATCGCAGTTCTGACTGTGCGGAATTATATGTAATTTAGAAAAAGGAGCTAAACCAATGGAAATCGACAGAAGTAAAATATCTCCCATGATGCAGCAGTACTTCGAGGTCAAGGACAAGTACACGGATTGTATCCTTTTCTTCCGTCTTGGCGACTTCTACGAGATGTTCTTCGATGACGCTGTAGTTGTCTCAAAGGCGCTGGAGCTTACCCTGACGGGAAGGGACTGCGGTCTTGAGGAACGCGCTCCCATGTGCGGAGTACCTTATCATGCGGCGGATATGTACATAAAAAGGCTCATAGACATGGGCTTTAAGGTAGCTGTCTGCGAGCAGCTCACTGACCCTGCCGAGACCAAAGGTATAGTTGTCCGCGACGTTATCCGCGTGGTAACTCCGGGTACTCTCACTGAGAGCAGTATGCTGGACGACGGCAGCAATAACTACATTTGCAGCATCTTCTACGACAAGGAAGAAAACACCTGCGGCGTTGCTTCTGCCGATCTTTCCACAGGTGAGGCGGCTCTCAGCTTTTTCGAGGGAAAAGACCTCGAAGCTAATGTCATAAATGAGCTTTCACGCTGTCAGCCTGCGGAGATAATCTTCCCCGAGAATTTCCTCTCGATGAAAAATGTTGCTGATTTCGTAAAGGTAAGGCTCTCGTGCGCAGTAACTCTCCGTGATACCATATGCTTTACTCCGTCAGCCCGACGCGATATGGCTGCGGCAGTTTTCGGCGTGAAGTCGGTGTCGGAGCTGGGCATAAGCGAGGACGGCGCAGACTGTGCGGCGGTCTGCGGTCTTTTTGATTATATCAACGATACGCAGAAGACCTCGGTTTCGCGTTTCACTTCCATAAAGCTCCTCAGCGGCGACCAGTTCATGGGACTTGACCTCAATGCAAGGCGAAACCTTGAACTCACGGAAACTCTCCGCAGCAAGGAGAAGAAGGGCTCGCTGCTGTGGGTGCTGGACTCCACAAAGACTTCGATGGGACGCAGACTTCTCAGGAACTGGATCGAGCAGCCGCTGAAAAGTCCCGCAAGGATAATCGAGCGCCTTGACGCTGTTGAAGCGCTTTACCGCAAGAGTGTCGTGCTTGCGGATATCACCGATCTCCTTGACAGAGTGTACGACCTCGAACGTCTTATGACAAAGGTCATGTACAAGAGCGCTAATCCCCGTGACCTGAAGTCGCTGTCCGCAACTGCCATGCAGCTTCCTCTCATAAAGGCTGAGCTGACAAAGCTTGCGGACTCAAAGCTTCTGGCAAGATACAACAGCGAGATATCTACTCTCGACGAGCTTGTGAACCTTGTGGAGAATGCCATTATGGACGAGCCGCCTATATCCGTAAAGGACGGCGGTGTCATCAAGGAGGGCTTCAACAAGGAGCTGGACGAGCTTCGCCACATAATGAACAACGGACGCAGCATCATCGACGAGATAGAGCAGCGCGAAAAAGAAGCTACAGGCATCAAGAACCTGAAAATAGGCTTCAACCGCGTGTTCGGCTACTACCTCGAAGTTACCCGCTCTTATTATGACCTTATCCCCGAGGGCTGGATACGCAAGCAGACTCTTGCAAATGCCGAGCGTTTCATCACCGAGGAACTGAAAAATGCCGAGAACGCCATACTCGGTGCCAAGGACAAGGCACTCTCCCTCGAAGCCGATATTTTCGCAGAGGTGCGCGACTTCCTCGCTACAAAGCTCGAAGCTGTGCAGAAAACAGCTTCCGCAGTCGCTTCTGTTGATGTGCTCTGCTCCTTTGCGGACGTAGCTCTCAAAAATCAGTACGTAAAGCCCGATATCGTGCTCGACGGAGCTATCGACATCAAGGCAGGCAGACACCCTGTTGTGGAGCTCATGCTCACAGATGAGGTGTTCGTGCCGAATGATCTCTATATCGACAACAAGTCTGACAGAATGTCCATAATCACCGGACCGAATATGTCAGGTAAATCAACATATATGCGTCAGAACGCTCTTATCGTGCTCATGGCGCAGATAGGAAGCTTTGTCCCTGCGGATTCCGCGAAGATATCCGTCGTGGACAAGATATTCACCCGTGTGGGAGCTTCCGACGACCTCACCGCAGGACAGTCCACGTTCATGGTGGAAATGAGCGAGGTGTCGGACATACTGAAAAATGCTACTCCAAACAGCCTTGTTATACTCGACGAGGTGGGAAGAGGTACTTCCACCTTCGACGGTGTGAGCATCGCCCGTGCAGTCGCAGAGCATATCTGCACATCGAAGAAACTGGGCTGCAAGACCCTTTTCGCTACGCATTATCACGAGCTTATCGGACTTGAAAATGAGCTTGCAGGTGTCAAGAACTACAGTATCGCCGTAAATAAGCACGGCGGAACGATACGTTTCCTGCGTAAGATAGTCCGCGGCGGAGTTGACGAGAGCTACGGCGTTGACGTTGCAAAGCTGGCAGGACTTCCTGCAAAGGTAGTCACCCGTGCAAGGGAGCTTCTCGCAGAAATGGAGAAGGCTCATGCGGCTGAGAAGCCTGTGTCGGTAAGCGACGATATGGGACAGATAAGCTTCGGCAGTCTCGGACGTGAAGCGGCTCTGGAAATGCTTGAAAAGACCAATATCGACGAGCTCAGCGACAGCGAGTGCCGCGAGCTTCTCAGCGATATGCTGGCTGCATTGCAGCAGTAGTTATAAAAGCCGTTAGCCTGTAGGGGCGCACAGTGTGCGCCCGCGGATAAATATTCAATATATCGCCGAAGGCGACACAATAGGCTAATAGCTAAAGGCTAATGGCTAACGGCTGAGTTTCATGATAAGTGTGAATGAAAATAATACTTTCCTAATTCAATTATTATCAACTCTCAACTTAAAAAATGATCGGAGGTAAATACAATGCCTGCATATGTTTCTATGACTTTTGAATACAGCCGCCTTGAGCTGGATTACGACAATATGAAGGAGCTCCTTGCATATATCAAACACGCAGGACTTGAATTCAAGGGCGGTGTGAACGGCTCTGAAGGACAGACTATCGAGGAGATACTGGACTATAACCAGAAAAAGCTCGAAGCAAACTTCGTTCTCGGAAGTGATGAGGACCGCGCAAATGACTATAAGCAGATGCTTTTCGGCTATGAAGGATTTTCCGAGATACGCGGATATATCAGCAACAATTATCCTGCTGACAGAGAGTACAGCTTTACACTGCTGTTCCCCGAGGAGGAAGTTCTTGCGGAGCACGGAGCATATAAGACCGAGGCAGTCGCAAAGATGAAGAATATCGCAAGCCTGCTGTGGATACTCCCTAAGACACGTACTGTCCAGACCGAACTCGAAACAAGTGACGGTATCCTGACAGAGCAGGAGATAAAGGACGGTGCAGCTCCTTCTGTCTGTCCTCTGGCAATAGTATCCGAAAAGCAGTTCGGACATATGGACAATTCCGCATATACAGACGACCATGTCTATGCAGGAGGAGTTCTCATAATGCCGAAGGATATAAAGCTTGTCTGAACTGCCCGTCAATCAGAAAGGAAGTTAAAAATGCCGTCGATCAATGTGCTTAGCAAGGAAATATCCGAACTTATCGCCGCAGGTGAAGTCATAGAGCGCCCGTCCTCTGTCATCAAGGAGCTGGTGGAGAATTCTATCGACTCGGGAGCTGCTCACATAACCGTGGAGATAAAAAACGGCGGAACTACATATATGCGCGTCACTGATGACGGCTGCGGAATGTCCTTTGGCGATGTGCCAAAGGCGTTTCTTCGTCATGCGACAAGTAAGATAAGTGCCAAGGAGGATCTTGACAATATCCTCACCCTCGGTTTCCGCGGTGAAGCCCTTGCTTCTGTTGCTGCTGTTGCCCGTGTGGAGGTAATGACCAAGCAGAAGGAAGAACTCTACGGTACGCTGTATACTATCGAGGGCAGCGTGGAGAAGTCCCACGAGCAGAGCGGCTGTCCCGACGGCACGACTATTATAATCCGCGACCTTTTCTACAACGTCCCTGCGCGTCGCAAGTTCATGAAAAAGGACGTGACGGAAGCAAATGCGGTCAGCAGCATTTTGCAGAAGATCACTATGTCCCACCCCGATATCGCGTTCAGGTTCATTCGTGATAACCGCACTGAGTTCAATTCCAGCGGCGACGGCGAGCTCTTTTCGGCGGTATATGCAGTCTACGGACGAGACTTTGCCCGTGACCTCATACCCGTGGACTATGAATATGAGGGAGTTCATGTGGGCGGCTATGTTATAAAGCCGCTTTACTCCAAGAACAACCGCGCTTTCCAGAATTTCTTTGTGAACGGCAGATATGTGCGCTCAAAGCTGTGTTCGGCTGCACTTGAAAACGCTTATACGAACATGATAATGACAGGAAAATTTCCTGCCTGCGTTCTGCTCATCGACCTTCCGCCGCATACCATGGACGTAAATATCCACCCCACCAAGGCGGAAGTGCGCTTTACCAACGAGAAGTCAGTCTCGGACGCGATATATTTCGCAGTAAAGAACGCCATGATGAAGGACGGTCTTATCTACGAGTTTGAGCTGAAACCGCGTACCGACTGGAAACAAGCCCCTCCCGAGCAGGAGGAGATGATACAGCAGGAGTTCCTTTTCACTCCTGTTGACAAGATAGAGGAAGCTGAGAAAAAGCTGTCAGAAGCTCCTGCGCCTGCGTATACAGCTCCTGTGTCAAAGACGGAGGAACAGCCTTATACTGCGGATATCACGCCAAGTCCTGCATATGACAGACCCGAACCGAAAACCGTTCCGCAGACAGCTCCTGTTATCGAAAAGCCTGCGGAAACAGCTCCGATAGCTGAGACAGCTCCCGAACCTGTGAAAGAGCAGGAGACAGTCGGTGAACCTGTTGAAGCTCCCGTGCCTGAGAAGGTGGAAGGCTTCAGCTATATCACTCAGCAGGCGTTCACGGCAGCTCCCCAGAAGCCTGCCGAGGAAGCTCCGAAGGAGTCGGTATGGACAGAAAAGCCGAAGATACGTGTTATCGGCGAAGCATTCGGGCTTTACATCGTGGCTGAGGTGGGCGACGATACCATGATAATGATAGACAAACACGCTGCTCATGAGCGCATCATTTTTGAGCGCCTGAAGAGCCGCAACTGCCGACAGTACAGCCAGCAGCTCCTCACGGGAGTGAAGGTGCTCCTTACAGGGGACGAATTCAGCGCCCTTGAGACTAATCAGGAGCTCCTTGCGGACTTAGGCTTTGCCTTTGATCTCTCGGAAAAGCCCTGCGCAGTCGCTACGGCTGTCCCTACATTTATAATGGAGCTGGACATGGAGGACATAATCTCCGAGATAGCAAATAACCTGCGTATGTACAGCCACGACCCGCAGTCCCATGTGCTGGACGATATGCTCCATACAGTTGCCTGCAAATCGGCTATAAAGGGTAACGACAAGAACGACATCGCGGAGCTCCAGTCCCTTGCGGAGCAGGTGTACTTCGACGAGAGGATACGCCACTGTCCTCACGGCAGACCTGTGATGTTCACCATGAGCAAGAGCAATATCTCGCATCAGTTCAAGAGGACGTAAGGGAACACTATGAAACGAGCAGTTAAAGCGTTATTCATTACAGTTTTTTTGCAGCGCTTATCTATATCTTAGCAGGTCTGGCAATCTCCTCAGTATCACCAAGGAGATCAAGGTGAAAAAAGCGCTGCTGAATGTTTTTACATACGAAATAAAAGCAGACGGCGATGAGCTCAGATGCAAGGTCTTTAAGAGTCCGTCGTATTATATGCTTGCACTTTCCATATTGGCATTGATACTGTTCGCAGTGTGTGCAGTCGGAATAATCAGAAGAAAGAACTCACAGAAAGTAAAGTCCGCAAAAATTATGGAACTCATGCAGTCGGGAGAAGTTGATAATGATAGAAAAAAATAATAAGCCCTTCGTGCTTGCTGTGGTAGGTCCAACGGCTTCGGGCAAGACATGGCTGGGCGTTGAACTTGCGAAAATTTACGGCGGAGAAGTTATCTCCGCCGATTCCATGCAGATATACAAGGGCATGGACATAGCCTCGGCAAAGCCCACCGAGGAAGAAAAACAGGGGATACCTCACCACCTTATGGACTTCCTCGACAGGGACATCAGTTTCAGTGCCGCTGACTATGTTGCTATGGCAAATGAGAAGATACAGGAAGTGCTCTCACGGGGGCGCTTACCTATTATAGTAGGTGGCACGGGACTGTATGTGGATTCGCTCCTCGAAAACGTGAAGTTCTCCGAGGGCGGCAGCGACGAAGCATACCGCGAGGAGCTCTATGCATTTGCAAAGGAACACGGCAATGAAGCTCTCCACGCACGTCTTGCAGAGATAGACCCCGAGGCTGCCGAGGGGATACACCCCAATAATCTGGTGAGAGTTGTCCGCGCACTGGAAGTCTGCAAGGTGACGGGACGGCGTTTCAGTGAGCTCAAACGCGAGAGCAAAACAGTGGAAAGTCCGTACAGTTCCCTTATTATCGGGCTGAATTACGAAAACAGACAGACCCTCTATGACCGCATAGACCTCCGCGTCGATGAAATGGTGAAAATGGGACTTGTCGAAGAAGCAAGGCAGCTCTGGCAGGAGAGCGGCATGAAGACAGCTGCAAACGCTATCGGCTATAAGGAGCTCATACCGTATTTCAAGGGCGAAGCCGAACTTGAGGACTGTATCGCCACCGTAAAGCAGGAAACAAGGCACTATGCGAAGCGTCAGCTGACGTGGTTCAGAAGAAATCAGCGCATAGTGTGGATAATACTTGACAGATTTAATAAAAAGAATGAAATATTAGAAAATTGCAAAAAAACTATAGCCAAATACTTGGAAACGTGATATAATATAATGTGTGTATTTCTATGCGCGTTATTTGGAAAAACATTTTACCCATAGAGATGCTGTGATAAACAAATATCAGTTAGGAGAATGTGTATGAACAAAACAATCAATCTGCAGGACGTGTTCCTTAATCAGTGCAGAAAAGACAAGATCATGGTAACTATTATCCTTACAAACGGATTTCAGTTCAAAGGTATGGTAAGAGGTTTTGACAGCTACGTTGCTATTTTTGACTGCGAAGGCAAACAGCAGCTCGTATATAAACACGCTATATCAACAATTATCCCTGCAAGAGCCGTTTCTATCCTTGACGCTGCTGAAAAGAACGATTAAGGGTGAGCTGAATGGGATTTACCAGATCGGAAGGCAGCGTTGTGGTCAAGCTCCTGAGGAACGTTGTCCTTGTGCTGCTTCTGATAGTTTTTATAAGTATAGTCTATAATTTCCGCAATAAGGAGAGCGACACTGTCTCCGCCCTGATGGCTTCGGCTGTACAGTCGAAGGAGTACAAGGGCGTTTTTATAAGAGATGAGGAGATGCTCCTGTACAGCGGAAACGGCGTTCTGAGCTATAATGTCCTTGACGGCGGAAAGGTCGGCAACGGAACTGTTATCGCGGAGGCTTATCCTTCCGATGAACAGCTCAGCATCAAGCGCGAGAAGGCTATGCTCGAAAAAGATCTCACTATCCTTCAGAAGATCCAGAACCCGGGTACTCTTGAGTCTGCGCAGCCTGCCAGCCTTTCGGAAAGTATCGACATGAGCTACCGCAGTCTTATATACTACAGAGATATGCATGATTATGACAGTCTCGGTGAGGTGAAGGAAGATCTTCTTGTACAGATGAGTACATACCAGATAATCACAAATGAAGTGCAGGACTTCAGCCAGAAGATAAACGATATCAAGTCAGAGATCGAAAAGCTCGACGCTAAGGCTGTTGTGTCAAAGGAACAGATAGTCGCTCCGCGTTCGGCTTATTTCGCAAGCTACTGCGACGGATATGAGGGAAAGTTCAGGACGGACAACCTCGACCACATCTCGTCCGAGATGATAAATGAGGTCGAGGATAAAAAGTCTACCGCTCCGAATGTCGTAGGCAAGCTTATCGACGGATACGGCTGGTATCTTGCTCTTGTTGCGGACAATTCCAAAAAGGAATATGCTGTAGGCGATGAAATACTGCTAAGGTTCGATTCGTCTGTTGAGAAGTATCCTGCCACAATATACGATATCCGCGAAGAAAGCCCCAACAGAAGCGTTGTGGTTATCTTCTGCGATAAGTTCAATTACGACCTTGTCCAGCACAGAACGGAAACTGTTGAGCTCATTCAAGATGAACCCACAGGTCTGAAGGTGCCCCGTGAGGCTATCAGATTTGCCGATGTCAAGGAGACATATACCGACAGCGAAGGCAATGAATCGGAAAAGACCATAACAAGCAAGGGCGTGTATATCCGCAAGGGCGAACAGATAGTGTTCAAAAAGATAAAGGTTGTCTATGAGGGCAGCGATTACGTCCTCTCAGAGATAAACACTGATCCTGAGTACCTTGCACTTTACGACGACATCATGATCGAGGGGGTCGATAAGAATGAACAATAACGATCTCGCTTATATCGACGAGAACCTGCGCATAATAAAAGAGAGATGCGCTGAGGCAAAAGAAAAATTCCGAAGCAGCGATGATGTGATCCGCATTATGGCGGTCACTAAAACTGTTGCTCCCGAAGCCATAAACCACGCCATAGGGCTCGGTATGAATCTGCTGGGAGAAAACAGAGTGCAGGAATACCTTTCCAAAGCCGATCTCTACGACAAGTCTGCGGAGGTACAGTTCATCGGTCATTTACAGACAAATAAAGTAAAATATATCATAAATTCGGTAAGCATGATACAGTCCGTTGACAGCCTGAAGCTGGGACAGGAAATAAGCCGCCTCGCCGTTAAGAACGGCAGGACTATGGATATCCTGTGCGAAGTGAATATAGGCGGTGAGGACTCCAAAAGCGGCGTTTCTCCCACGGAACTGAACGAGCTTATCAAACAGCTCTCGGAGCTGGAAGGCTTGCGCCTGCGCGGTCTTATGACTATCCCGCCGCCGAGTGACAGCGATATCTTCCTCGGACGCATGAAGGAGCTTTACGATAAAGTCTCCGAAGAATACGCCGATATGGATACGCTCTCAATGGGCATGACCCACGATTACGCTGAGGCGATAAAGTACGGCTCAACACTGGTGCGTATCGGTACGGGACTTTTCGGCGCAAGGGATTATTCAAAGTAATTCCCGGCGGAATGCTGAATATCAACACGGGATGCTCCGCATTGATCCTGTGAAGAAAAATAAATAAAAAAACAAATAATGCGGAGAAGGAGTATTAAGATGAAACTTTTTGACGGAATTAAAGATTTTTTCTTTGCTGCAGACGATGATGATGATTTTGAAGCTGATGTACCCGTTCGTCATGAGCGTGAGCGCGGCGGTTTCCAGCCTTCCGATCAGGACGATGCTCCCGTTAATGAGGGAAGCGGAGTTGGTTCAGGCAGAAGAAATAAAGTTGTAAATATCCAGACTACTGCACAGCTTCAGGTCGTTCTCGTAAAGCCTTCAG
>CACZEJ010000010.1 GCA_902780115.1 Ruminococcus flavefaciens
CGGACTGTCCGTGGACGGCGAGCAGTCCCTTCAGTGCCAGGACTGTCGGCGTTTTCGACTCCAGGACTGCTTTCGCGAGGATCATCGCACTGATTTCCTCTTCGCCGGCCATCTCGGTGACTCTGCCGAGAACGGGGGCTGCATCCCTGAAAAAGCTGCTGACAGTTCCGATGCGGGCAATATTTCCCACAAACACGAAAAAGCACACAAACGTTGCAAGCAGAGCATAGTCCACCTTTGTAAGCAGCTTTATATCGCACACAACGGCTGCCAGAACTGCTGCAACAAGACACACCCAATCAGGTATTACTCTGAACACAGCCGCGATACACAACAAAAACAAACCTGTGTATACTGCCGCCTTCAGCTTCGGGACTTTGATCTTCTCAGGCTTGGGAGCTTCGCACTTATCATTTGGAAGCAGCAACGAGAGCAGCATAACAACAGCAAGTCCCACAGTTCCTACAGGAAGCATCGTTCTCAGGAAAGTCATTGCGGTCAGTCCGAATTCATCGTACAGGTAGAGATTCTGAGGATTTCCCACAGGTGTCATCATACTGCCGAGATTAGCGGCTGCGGTCTCAAGAACGACCGTTATTATAAGGCTTCGGCTGTCCTTGATGCTTCCGTAGATAAGCAGCGTCAATGGAACGAATGTTATCAGCGCCACATCATTGGTGACCACCATGGCACTGAAAAAGGTTATCAGCGTCAGAAATGCGCCCAATCGCCGCACAGTTCCCGTCTTTTGGAGAAGTACTCTTGTGACGGAATCGAATATGCCTATGCTCCGAAGTCCTGCAACTGCCGCCATAAGTGCAAAAAGCTCGATCAGTACAGTTCTGTTGCAGTAGCCGATATACTTCTTATCGGGAGGTATAATGAACATGGTAATGACTGCAAGAACGAAAGCTATAGCAAGTACGGGCTGTGATCTGAAAAATTTCGTGACCTGCTTCATACGTTCTCCTTTGTCATAAGACCGTAATCCGACATTCTGTAGCCGCCGCGGAAATAGCAGGCGTAAGCAGGCTCGTTCTCCTGCTCCACCTCAAGCTTGAAGCGGACAGCATCGGGGAATTCCCTTTCAATGTATGCCAGCAGCTCTGTGGCAATGCCAAAACGACGGTATTCAGGCTTTATATAGAGATCCTCGAGCCATACACAAACTCCGCCGTACTCTGTGGTATACCCCAGCGATACCATGGCATAAGCAGGTGAATCGTAAAAAACTCTCATCATAGCAATGACTTCATCGCGGTCATCGGCTTTCATTTGACGGATATTGATATTCTTTTCCATATTATCTTTCCTTTCGCATTATCTGCAAAATAGATTATACCACTTTTTTTCGCCGCCGTCAAATCGGAAGAAATATGGCGGATACATAAAAAGGGAACACCTTGCAAGTGAAGGCGTTCCCTTAGTTATTATTTTCAATCAAATGACTTTATCTCGCCCATGATGAACTTCTTCAGAAGTATCAGGTCAGCTTCGTCGATAGTATCATCGCCGTTGATATCAGCTGCTCCGAAACGCTCTGCATCGCCTTCAACAGCAGCTCTGCGCATCTGTGTCATGTCGTAGATATCTACTGTGCCGTCGCCGTTGAGGTCGCCGAGTATGTATTCCTCCGCAGGCTTGTTGAGTCTCCACCAGTTTACATTATAAAGGTAGCCCTCGCCGCCTGTGAATACGAAATATACATCATGCTTGCCTGATACGGCATCTATCTTACAGTTTTGAGTTGTCCATTTCTGCCAGCCGCCTGTGCTCTTGATGTCCATTTTTCCAATGAGCTTGCCGTCGGGAGCATCAAGGCGAACCTCCAGTGCAGCTGCTGCGCCGTTTGAACCAATGCGGAAGTCGATATCTGTTGCGCTTGTAAGGTCTATGTCCTTGAAGCCGATGTAGTCGCCGTTTTCGATGTAAGCAACGTCGCTTCCGCCCTCTGAGCAGTTCTCAGTGTCGATGCCTGACTTGTAGTAGCAGCTCTCAGCCTCGATAACATCGCCTGCATCACCGCTGCCGCTTACACGGAGGATATGCTCTGACTTGCTGAGCACCTTTCCGCTTGCATCAAGAACATATATCTTGTACTCGCCTTCTTTTGAAGGAGTTTTTATGGTACCTGCTCCGCCGTTAGCCTTTGTCATATCTGCTCCTGCCTTGAAGCTTGTTGTGCCGTCGGGAGCTATCCATACAGTGCCATCGACCTTTCTGACAGGAAGCTTGCTGCCGCAGGTAGTCGCACAGCTTGCAGGGAAAGCGTAATCTGCTGCGGATTTCAGCCACGAAGGCATCATTCCGCGGTAAGTATCGGATATACCCGAGTTGAGGCATATCTTGTACTGTGCAAACGGCCATACATTATCGGAAACGACTATAGGAGTGTCGATATCGCTGTACGGCGGATTCTTGCCCATTTTGTTTACTGTAGCGTATGTGCGCTTGATAGTGAGGTGGTGCTTGTCGCCGTATTCCTCGCAGTTGATAGTATAGGTTACATTAGGACTTATTTCAAGAACATTGTCGTTCTCCTCGATGTAGGTCGTGCCCTCATCGTTGTGGAGACCGTATGTCGGCCAGCCCGGACCTCCCGCAGGTATTCCCTGAACGTAGTTCTCGTTGATTATAGTTCCCGGCATCTGACCGATAGTGTAGATACCGCCGCTGTCATGAAGTCTGTTCAGCGAGTTGATAACTCTGTTGTAGCATATCTGATTGTCGCGGCAGGTGGTGCTGTCCTTGAAGTTGCACCAGCCCCAGCCGAGGTGGATACCGTTATATGCGGTCTTTTCAATGGTATTGCTCAGTATCTTCACAGAATCAACGAAGTATGCTGTTATAGCTGCACAGCCGCCGAAACCGTGTACAACACTTATATCATAGAGAAGGTTCTCGGTGATGAGATCGTTTTTGCATATTCCCTCAACGCCCTTTGGGAACTTCTCGCGGTTATTGTTTGTCTTGTCGCCTATGTAGATGTGCTGTGGGTGACCCACTGTGATGCCGCTGGAAGTGATATCGGTAACGAAGTTGCCGCGCACCTCGGAATTTATAACGTCATTCGTCATGGAGATGCCGTCTGCACCCGTATGCTTGACGGTATTGCCTGTGAGCTTGATATTGTCGCTGCTGGTGATGTGTATAGCCGCAGGAAGGGTATCTACCATTTCGTAGTTCTTGGAGTGCCAGTTTGAATCGGCAAAAGCCGTATAGGTCTGAGCTGCCTGACAGGTGGTCTTGCCGTGTGAGCCTGCCACATCTGTGAGCTGATAATCCGTATTTGCAAAGGTTATGCCGCTGAAGCTGATGTTCTCAACTCTGTCGCTTGTTGAATTGCCCGCTATTTTTATAAGTCCGTCAGCTATAGGAGCTTCAACATCGGCAGAAGTCATATCCTCGCCGCTTCTCGGATAGTAGTACAGCATCTTCTCGGTCTTGTCGAAGAAGAACTCGCCCTCGCTGTCCACGAACGAGAAGGCATTATATATTGTATGAGTGCCGTTTGTTGTGAAGCCTGCTCCCCAGCCCGGAGTCTGAGCTATAGCGCCATATGGCTGCTGAAGCAGAAGTATCATGCTGTTGCCGTCGTACTTGATATCACGGGAGCACACTATATTCTCGTTCCATGTTGTACCGTTGACTACTTCAAGGTCGTCGAAATTTGAAGTTATCTTCGGCATAGAACCTGCATCATAGACGATGCCGTCGCTCTTCTTGCCCGAATCCCAAGCCCAGTCTGCCTGACCTGCTGTGATGTAGTAGTCACCGTAGCCGCCCTTTGCCTGCACCTGAACGCTGCCCATATTTGCACGGCGGTCGTTTACATACAGATTGCGCAGCTTGATGTCGCGGTCGAGAGGAGCTGCCCATAATTTGTCATTGTACTTTTTCCAGCCTGTGACTTTCTGAGCGCCGTTGATAACGGGGGTCTCGCCTTCATACGCCTCGTACCTTACGGTATATCCGCCGCTGCCCGAGTCTCTTGTGTCGAACTCAACAGGCTTAGTGATGCGGTAGTCACCGCCGCGGAGATACACCACGATATCGCCGCTCATGCTTCCGTTGATCTTCCGCACTGCATCACGCGCTTTTTCCAGAGTAGCAAACGGTGAGCCTATAGAACCGTCGCCGCTGTCACTTCCGTCAGGAGCTACATAGAATACCGCCTGTGTTCCTGCCGCAGTTGTGATCCCCGAGAGGGTCGTGAAATTCACAGCTGACAGCATCGACGAAAGGCTGACTGCAATAGCCGCTGCTTTTTTGATTTTACTCATAAATAATCCTCCTTTTTATATTTCACACGAAGCGTTAGTATTTTTAAGCTCCGTGCAGAAATACTATTTTTAATTCCCCTATCATCTTCACTTAATTTGTGCATGATAGCCGTTTTTATTTCTATGCATTAATTATAATGCAGCAACCTATACAATAATACAACTATTATTACATTTTTGGTAATTTTTATACCTACCGAACTTGATTTTTGACCTGTGCTATGATATAATTAATCCTATTACACAGGAGGAGTATATGTTTTCACATTTCAGAAAAAAATTTATCGGCGACAAAGCCTTTTATAAAATGATACTGACTATGGTCGTGCCTATGATACTTCAGATGATGATAACCAATCTGGTAAGTCTGATCGACAATATCATGGTCGGAAGACTTGGCACCGAGCCAATGAGCGGAGTTTCCGTCGTCAATCAGTTCATATTCGTATTCAACGTGACCGTTTTCGGTGCAGTTGCAGGTCCAAGCATATTCGGCGCTCAGTTTTTCGGCAAGGGCGACCATGAAGGTCAGAAGTACACCTTTCGTTTCCGACTGATCGTATGTGCTGCGATCATCACCATAGCTGCTGCCGTTTTCAGTCTTTTCGGCTCACCGCTTATATCCCTTTTCATAAGCAAGGAAAGCGAACCCGAACAGGCTTCCGCGATACTGAAATACGGTTCCGAATACCTTAGGATAATCATTATCGGACTTATCCCCTTCGGCATCGGTCAGGCTTATTCCAGCGTTATCCGCGAATGCGGCGAAACAAAGATCCCAATGATAGGAGCAATGTCCGCGATCGGAATAAATGTGCTCCTTGATTACGGTCTCATATTCGGAAAGCTCGGTATGCCGGAATTAGGTGTCAGGGGCGCAGCCTGGGCAACTGTCATCGCAAAGACCTTTGAGGCTCTGGTGGTCATAGTCTGGGCACACACCCACCATGACCGAAACAAGTATATCGTCGGACTTTTCCGCGGTTTCCACATTCCTACACGTCTTATTGCAGACATCACGAAAAAGGGCATACCAATGCTCGTGAACGAATTTCTCTGGTCACTGGGAATGTCCGTGGTCATGCAGTGCTATTCCGTCAGGAGCACCGACGTTGTCGCAGCACGAAATATATCCAGCACCATGACGAATCTTTTCAGCTCGATATACGTGCAGATGGGAGCGTGTATCGCTATAATCGTCGGTGCACGTCTTGGAGCTAACAAGCTTAGTGAAGCAAGAGATCTCGACAACAAGCTACTTTTCTTCGCAGTGGTCTCCGCAGCTGCCGTGGGACTTGTCACACTGCCCCTTGCGCCGCTTTTTCCGCAGTTTTACAACACTGAGGATAACATACGCGATCTCGCTGCATATATGATAATGATACAAGCTGCTGCGATGCCTATGTGGAGCTATACCAACGCCTGCTACTTCACATTGAGAAGCGGCGGCAAAACAGGCATCACGTTTCTGTTTGATTTTGGCTTTACATGGCTGATAATGATACCTCTTGCAGCTGTACTGTCGTACTGCACTCATCTGGATATCCGCATTGTCTTTGCAGTTGTCACGCTCTCCGAGATAATTAAGGTCGCAATCGGATATTTCATGGTTCGCAGCAATATCTGGATAAACAATATCGTTGATGATATTTAAAACTATATATAGCGAAACGCCGCAGTTCCAAAACGGAACTGCGGTATTTCTCTTTTCTGAGGAAGTTTAAATGTATCGAATAAGTTTATTATGCCTTGAATACGGCGCGGACAAAATTGTAAAGGTGAGCGTGTATTGAATTGTCACCGTGATATCCGCCGTTTACATAGTGCCATACATGAGGTACTCCGTTCTTTGTGAAGCTGTCATGATAGCCGCTTGGAGTAGTATATACTACCTCATCATTGCTGCCTGCTGTGATGAACAGGAGATGAGGTTCTTCGCCGCTCTTCCAGTTGAAGCTGCCTGTAACACCGGGTGCAGGGCAGATAGCTCCCACATAGCTGAACAGATCGGGACGCTGCATACCAATGAGGAGTGACTCACGTCCGCCCATTGAGAAGCCTGTGATAGCTGTATTTTCTCTGCCTGTCTTGACGCTGTAGGTCTTTTCAATATGCGGCATGAGATCCTTTGTGAGGTCGTTTATGAAGTTATCATAAGCGGCATTGTTGGCATCGTCCATTGCCGAGCAGTCCTTCTGAGTAGCGCTTGAATAGATGTAAGGGAAGACAACGATCATATCCTCAGCTTCGCCGCTTGCAATTGCATTGCCGATTATCTGACGGGTATACATGGTGCTGTTGCCCTTTATTATCATTCTGTCCTGATTCTCCCAGTAACCGTGCATAACGTACAGAACAGGATACTTCTTGCTGCTGTCGTAGTTTGCAGGGAGAAGGATATTGTATGGCTTTTCGCGCTTGCAGGTCGTAGAATAGTAAGTACCGCTCTTGACAGTGCCGTACTGCACTCCTGCCTGCTCCATATGTGAAGAATCAGGCTCTTTGTTTGCGACCTTAGCCTCTACGAGCTTTGTATACTCTGCCATTGTGTAGTTGTTTGAAGGCTTCTCCTCCTCGACAGGCTTTACAAGCTCAGCCTGTGGGAACTCGCTTATCTTGCCGAGGATAAACTGCTGAATAAGAAGTGCATCTGCAACATTGAACTCACCGTCGCCGTTAACATCTGCTGCCTTTTTAGCTGCTGCGGAAGCAAACTCCTTGCCTGTGAGAGCCTTTCTCGCAGCTACCATATCAAGGCTGTTTACGACTTCATCGCCGTTGATATCGGCAGGTATGATCTTTGCAGCCTTCGGACCGTCGATGGCAAGTCCTGCGATACCGCCCACAGCTTCATCAACATAGAAGCTGTATTCGTTCTTGGCAGTCTCTACGTAGAACTGCATATTAGTTGCGTTTTCGGGGATCTTATAGTTCGGGTTATAAAGCTGTACCCACTCTCCCTTCGGAACAGCGTCAACAATAGCTATCTTGTCGTACTGTGTCTCGTCTGTACCGTTTTCGTACTGAAGTGTGAGATAGAATTTCTGTGTATCAGGGCCTTCTGTATACATTACATCTGCGCTGAAGCTGTACTCCTCGCCTGCCTTGAACACAGCCGATGAAAGTGTACGTGTAGCGCCGTTCCAGCTTGCCTCTCTGCCTGAACAGTAAAGTGAACCGCTGCCTGCATAATGCTGGCTGCTCGTGCTTTCGACCTTTGCCGAGCCTCTGCCTGTCCATGAATCGGTACCGCTCTCGAAGGTGTTATGGAAGTAGAAGCCATTCTCATCAGGCTCGATAACGACAGGTGAACCGCTGAGCACCTTGCTGCCGTTGCAGCCGTTCCACATCTGGCGGTCGTACTCGAAGAAGTCGATATCAGCATATCCGCCTGTAGTCTTTGTAGCATAGCTGTAGATACCGCTGCGGTAGCCTGTAAAGAGCTTCAGGTCGTAGGACATCGAGAGTTCCTGACCCAGCTTGTTCCAGTTCTGTCCGTCGTATGAGTAGTAGAAATTCGCCTTGTCGATGTTATTTGAGGAGCTTCCGTCATTATTGACTGTAGCGAACTTGAAATCCACCTTGAGGTATATCTCGTCGCCGCTCATATTCTGCTCGGCAACGATCTTGTTGGAGCTGTTGCCTATATCGTCGCCGCCGTTGACTGACATATAGACCTTCTTCTGACCGCTGTCGGTAACATATACACCGATACAGCCGTACTTGAGCTGGAATGCCGAAAGACCTGCATAGTCTCCTGCCTTCATGTTTGAAGCATCAAGCTTGATATAGCTGCTGCATGAAGGGCCTTCTGTACGCATTGTGAGGGTATTTCTCGCATTGAGAAGATTTGAAGCGAGAGTCTTGTTCTTCAGTCTCAGCCAGCCCGAACGCTCTGTAACAGACCATGCGGTGTTGTCAGGGTTGTGGTTCCACTGCCATTCAAGAGCAAGGTCATTCGTGGAATAGTCAAAGCTGTCATCGCCTGCAAGATCGGTTCCCTGACTTGTGCCGAGATCAAGTGTGAGAGGAGCTTTGCCGTTTACTCCCATCATAGGCCAGTCGTTCTGCCATGTAACTGGTACGAGGACAGGGATACGTCCTACCGATCCGTGATCCTGGAAGAGAAGTCCGTACCAGTTTCCGTCGGGAGTCTGGACAATGCCTCCCTGTGCACAGCCGCTGTTGTATGAGCCTAAGCCGGAATCGAGAACGGTCTTGCTCTCGTAATTTCCGAGGAGATCCTTGCTTCTGTAGCATATCTCAACACGTCCTGTACCGCTTGGCCATGCGATAATAAATATGTAATAGTAATCGCCTATCTTCTGGATATGTGAGCCTTCACCCGCAACATATCCCGTAATATTTGTCTTGAAGAGGGTCTTGTCAACTCCGCCCTGTTTGAAGCCTGTCATATCGGAGTTGAATTCCTTTATCTTGATCTCTCCGCCGCCGTAGACCAGATAATTTCTGCCGTCGTCATCGAAGAGTATCGAAGCGTCGTGGTACATACCGTTGAGTTCGACCTTTGACCACTCGCCGTTCTCTATATCATCTGTTGAATAGATGTAGGACTTGTTCGTGCTGTAGCTTCCGAAAAATACATAGAACTTGCCTGTTTTTTCGTTGTATCGGAGACTTGCAGCCCACTGTCCCTTTGCGTAGTCATGCTTGCCGTTTTTCAGGTTCTCGCCGTCGCCTTCAGCGAGCCTGTCGTAGACATATCCGCATATCTCCCAGTTTGCAAGATCCTTTGACTTCATTATCGGCGCACCCGGACTGAAATACATAGTGGTGCTTACCATATAATAGGTATCTCCCACTCTGATAACGTCTTCATCGGGAACGTCCGACCAGATTATAGGATTTGATACTGTCGATGCTGCGGTCGTCACAGCCGCAGGGCTCGATGAAGCCGTGACCGAAGGAAGCGCTACAGCTGCTGCGAGAAGAAATGACAGTGCCGCCTTCCTTGCCTGAAAATGTTTCATAAATAATTCCTCCTTATTATAATATCCCGTTCATATTATTTACCGTCTCATTAGCCTCCTCAGATCAACGGCAATAATATCATGATCCACTGATGAAAAAAATGTCCACATATTTCTGTGCATTATATGTAACATATTAACGATTTTTTATTTACCTGTTCACATTAATTTTATCATTGTGACAATAGCATATCAACCGAAAAAACGAAGATTTGGTGGACAAAATGATGCCTTTGCTGGGTTTTATTGCGATTAATATCAAAATTTTTGTATAATTCAATGAAATATTGACATTATATCGGGTATATGCTATTATAAAGTTGGGCAGTTATTACGAAAGGAGCGATCACTTATGACCAACTCCCGAAAATATTTTAACAAAACAATCGCTATTTTTGTATCTTTTATTTTGATACTGACCTGCGGTATCTTCCCGACTCCGCTTCTGCGAGCCGAAACTGCTTCACTATGTAACCCGAACGGAGTTTATCTCTGTGAAGCCTTCAATATTGCAGGCGGAAACCTTTACAACCAGCCACGCTCACAGTGGATAAAGTTTCTTGATAAATACTCGGCAAACGACTATTACCTCGGCACTCCGTTTGACGACTGGCTCTATTCGGCTTCTCCGCGCGGTGACAGGTGGCAGCTCGATGAAGGATACTCTTACAGCATAACGAGCGGCGGCGGTTCAGCTGAACTTGGCGGTCTCAACAGCACGGGCTTCATCTGGCATACCATTGCCAAAAGTCTCTCCGAAGCTTCGGGACTTGATATCTCCGTGACAGGGAAATGGGTCCCCAATCTGAACGGCTTCAATTATCAGGGCTTTTCACGTTCGTGCTGGCAGGGCGGAAACAACCGCTGGTACGACTTCATCAACCAGTACAACGTAAAATACTATGAATTCTACACCAAATCCGATATGCTCGCAAGCGGAGTGCTCGGAAAAGGCGACATAATCTGGTGCGTGGACGGCGCTGTCGGCAGTCTGATGAACGGTCTGAGCATTCCTGCCGACAATCACCACGTCGGAATATACATGGGAAACGGTTCAGATGATGTATGGTGGCAGACAGGTCCTGTCTACGGCGACGGCAACACATCTGCACAGTACAACAGCATAAACCCGATTTACGGCTGTGCATATTACAGCACCTATATCGTTCTTCCGTGGGACGGTGTCCATACCGATGCTCCTCCGTCAACTCCAAATGAGCACAGCACAAGAACTGTCACTCACGGACTGAAAAATCCCGAAGGCTATTACTTCAATCATGCCTTTACCGCTGCCAGCGGCGGCAGCATATCAATGTCACTGTCTCAGTGGCAGAGCTTCATCGACCAGTATACTTCCAATGATTATTACATAGGTACTCCATACTCCGAGTGGCTCTACGCTTCATGTCCGCGAGGAGACTTGTGGCAGTACTATGAAGGCTGCAAGGGCACCATCGTCAACTCGGGGGGCTCTCCTACTGACGGCGGTCTTAACTGTATGGCTTTCGTATGGCACGCTATCTCCAACGGACTCGCTGTGACCAACGGTACTTCCATCGGGGCAGTCAGTCGGTATGTCCCGTTCAACGACGACTTCAACTATATGTTCACGAGGCAGTCATGGAGCGGTACTTACAGCGGCTGGCTCGATTATCTCGAAACTTATAACATCAGGTACTACGAATTCTCCACAAAAGCCGAAATGCTCGGCTCGGGAGCTCTGCGCAAAGGCGATATCATCTGGTGCGTGGACAGAAACTGCGGAACTGGTCTGAACGGTCTGCGGCTGCTCTCGGATTTTCACCATATAGGCATATACACAGGAAACGGCTACACCGATCAGTGGTGGCAGTCAGGTCCTACCCTCGGAGATCACATTTTTGACAACCAGAAAAACAGCGTAAATCCCATCTACGGCTGTGCATTGTACAATACATATGTAGTCATTCCGTTTGCTGACGAGTTAGTTCGTGATGTCAATACGACCACTTCTACCACCACCACTACCACGACCACTTCTACCACTACCACGACTACCTCCACTACTACCACGACTACTTCTACCACTACCACAACTACTTCCACCACCACAACGACGACTTCCACCACCACTACGACAACTTCCACTACTACAACAACGACTTCCACTACTACAACGACCACTTCCACTACTACAACGACTACTTCCACCACTACCACAACCACTTCCACTACTACAACGACGACTTCTACAACTACAACGACTACTTCCACTACTACCACGACTACTTCTACAACTACAACGACTACTTCCACTACTACCACGACGACTTCCACCACTACCACGACCACAACTGCGGCACCTTCTGTTATACCGACGACTTCGACCTCCTGTGCAGTCTCCCTGAAAGAAGATGCACGTAAACTGATGTATCGAAAAGGTCTTACTCCGAAAGATATAATATCTGCGGCATCAAAGGACGGAGCTCCCGTATCTCCCGAAGAGCTCAGCTTCGGCGATTCAGATATTCCGCAGCTGGAATTCGTAAGCGACGGAAAGACCTTCACCTGCCTTATAAATATTTACTTAGGCAGCGAACTGCTGGCTTCCCCTGCTGTCGCATCTGTACTGAAAGGCGACGCAAATATGGACGGCAAAGTCGATTCAGTCGATGCAAGCATCGTTCTCGCCTGCTATGCGAAGCTCTCTGTAGGTGAGAGCTGGTCGTTCACAGACAGCGGTGACGAACTCGATGAACGTCTTTCCTACCTCGCAGCAGATATCGACACCGAAACTGTCAATATGTGCATAGGCGACGGCTGCAAGATAGACAGCTCCGACGCTTCAAGGATACTTCGTTACTACTCACTGTCTTCAACTGAAAATGAGCCGGAATGGTAAGCTTATAAAAAAACAGGCAGATACTTCACATCAGAAGCATCTGCCTGTTATTTTTATGGTATAACGTTTTATCTTTTGAACTTTACAGCGAATACCAGTCCTGCAAGAAGCACTATTGCTGATGCTCCAAGCAATATATACGTAACTGTATTATCTTTGTCTCCGCCGCCGTCCATAGGTGAGAAGCTGCCCATCTGAGGTCTTCCCTCACCTGATCTGTCAGCTTTATCGGAAGGAGCTTTCTCCTGTTCATCGCCTGACTGAGCCTTTTCATCGGGAGCTTCTTTCTGCTCGTCATCTGTTTCTGACTTGCTGTCGGAAGTTTTTTCCTCTGTCTCGCTGCTGTCAGACTTTGATCTGCCGCCTGAGAAACCGTCAGGCATATTGCTCGGGTCGAAGTCATCGGGCATATTTTCAGGATCAAAGCCTTCAGGCATATTGTCGGGATCAAAGTCGCCGGACATTCCGCCGCCGAAATCAGGCATATTATCAGGGTCAAATCCCTCGGGCATATTGTTCGGGTCAAAGTTACCGCCAAAGCCCTGCGGAGGCTGTCCGCCTACACCTGACTTGTCACCGCTGCTGCGCTTCGATTTCTTGTCGTCGGAAGCAGAGCTTTTCTCGTTTGTCAACAACTTGATATTGCTAAGCATAGTTACCGAAAAATCGGAAGTATCAGAGGTCTGCTTTACTTCACCGCCAAACTGCTTTGAAGTATCAGACTTTTCAGATCTGTCGGACTTGCTTAAACCGCCCTTCTTTTCGCCGCCGAATCCGCCGCCGCTTGCCATGCTGCCCATATCAGAAATGTTAAGGTCACCTGTATCAACGAGGGAAGAACTGTCAGCCTTCTGACCTTCTGTCGTCGATGGGATAGTGCCGTCGAGCTGTCCGCTGACGCTCTCAGCGCGAAGTGTACAGAACTGACTTATTGCCTCAACGCCCTTGTGAAATTCCTCATATGTACAGAATTTAGTGGGGTCCTTTTCAACGTACTCATCAATGAGAGCTGCTGTTTCCGAAACAAGCTCCTCAAAATCGACTGAGCTTAAAAACTCGCTGAAAAGCTCATGGTATTTCTCGGTATATTCTTCATTATCGAATATCCATGATACCATCGGACGATCACTCATGCCGTTGGATACGGGAGTGTCGATAGCCGAATTTACGGAAGAAGAAGCCTGACCGCCCATGAATGAACCGAAAGCAAGATTGTAGTCCCAAGGGATCATCGAGAGCTGTCCGTCCTTCTCGTAAAGGTAGTAATTATGTATCATCTGACCTGTGTAGCTGTCGCCGTTGCACAGGAAATCATGAACTACAAAATAGCGTATAACTTCATCAACATCTACTGTATTTTCAATATCAGACTGCTCCTTCAGCGCTTTCAGCGAGCTGATAAGACGCTTTTTGTCAGCTGTGTTAACAGTGGTCTTTGCGTTATTGAAAATATTTGAGTAACTGTCGATATCATCGTCTGTGTAATTCAGCTTGACATCATTGCTTCCCATGCCGAATCCGCCGCCCTTGCCGCCGAAATCAGGCATCTCGCCGCCGTTTTCGCCGAACATCTCAGAGGGGTCAAAGTTGTCAGGGTCGAAGCCCTCAGGCATCTCGCCGCTAAAATCGGGCATCTCTCCGCCAAAATCAGGCATTTCGCCTCCGAAACCGTTCGGCGGAGCTGCATTTCCTTCTTCTTTATCTGTATTGTCTTTATTAAAAAAATTCCCCATACTGAAGTCTTTGCCCTTGCCCGGACCGCCGCCGCCAAAGCTCATGCTGTCAGGTTTATAGAGGTCGCCGAAATTGCTTCCGTAATTGCGCTCAAGGAATGATTCCTCTATAGCCTCTACAGCAAGATACAATCCCCAGTCCTCGCCGTTGACCGTGATATACACGAAACTGCAAAGAGGAGCGTCAACACCGAAGTCGTACATAAGGGTATAAGCGAGATAATCCTTCATGTAGGTATTATCCTGAATGATATTGTTCAGGCAGAGCTTATCGAGTCCATGGTAGCTTTTGGTGCTGTCATACTGGTCGAATTCTATTTTGAAGCTGTAACGGCCGCTGTCCATATTTTTTACCGAGCTGAGGGAGGTATTGCCCTTGCCGCGTATTCCTACATTCCTTACTGCTTCGCCGTCGATGATAACATTGCAGTTAGTATAGACTTCACTTTCGCAGGTCTCAAGGAAAGCGTCCCAATCGTCGATAACAATGTCAAAGGTATGCCCCTTTGAACGGTCGAATATTCTGTTTTCATATCCGATCGCATGAGCTGTGGTCTCAATGCCGAAGTATCTTCCGCAGCAGAAGATCATCGCTATCGCTACGGTCAATGCAACGATGGATACGCATATTTTATCTATGCTCTTATGTGCTGACATCGTATCACATCCTTATCCCATATAATCACCGTTGTAGCTGACAAGAACCGCGCTCTGAACACCTTCCATATCTGCAAGAGTGTTGACGAAATCGGTATTGTCATCTTTCAGGCGTATCTCCATATTGAGCTCAACAAAGCCCTTCTGAGCAGTCTTGCTCTTGACAACGCATCTCTCTGTCTTGCCTTCGAGGAAGGACTTTGCCTTTGTCTCGCTGTCGTGGCCGTCACAGCGGATAACAACGATATATGGGTTCTTGTGTGCCTTGCGGTTAACGAATACCAGCAGGATAACGCCGATAACGATGCTGCCTACTACTGCAAGCGGGATCATGCCTGCTGCAAGTACGATACCAACTGCTATCGACCAGAACAGGAAGGCGATATCGAGAGGTTCCTTTATGGCTGTACGGAAACGGACGATGGAAAGTGCACCCACCATACCGAGTGAAAGAACTACGTTGCTTGTGACTGCGAGGATAACAACTGTGGTTATCATTGTGAGTGCTACGAGAGTAGTACCGAAGCTCGACGAGTACATAACTCCCGAATATGTCTTCTTGTAAACAAGGAAGATGAAGATACCCAGACCAAATGCAAGCACAAGCGCTATCAGCATATCAAGAATGCTGACGCTTGTCACGTTCTCAAGGAAATTGGATTTAAAAATGTCATTGAAACTCATTGTAATTACTCCTTTCGGCTTTAGCCGTAAATTCGACAGGCTGCATATTTTGAAAAAGCTCCCTCGCGCCTGTCCGCAAGGGCTACCGCATCTCTTATGATATCGGGCAGGAATCCGTCCCATTTGACCTCAAGTATTATGGAGTCCGAAACAGGTACGGTCACACAGTCGGGATCAAGGAAATCCGTACACCTCATTCCGCTCCTGATATTATAGTCCAGCGTGACGCGAACATTGCCTGCAGGGTATATAAAAGGCTCTCTCGTATAGTCCACTATAGTTTTGGGTCCTATGCCCTGAGTCTGCATTTTCGAGTAAAGTTCCCTGATAAGCGGATATTCCGAACCGAGCATCCACTGTACATCGCCGTCCACGATACTCTGTGCCTGCTGAGCTGTCAGCGGAGCACTCTGCTTGTTGCCAAGATGATCTATCTTGCTCTTCTTTTCAAGGTGTATCACTGAAGTATCGCCGTTATAGTAACGGATACGGATTTTTTCCCTTCGGCTCATGCCGTTGACCTTCTCCATAAGTGCCTTATCCGCAAGATTATCGAAGTAAAGGCTTCGGATAAAGTACTTTCCGTCTATGGTGTGAGGGTCTGAATAAGCAACCGTGCTGAGTCTGTGCCTTATGGTCATCATATCGGAATAATTGATCTCATGCTTGATCTCATGTCTGAAATCCATAGTATCACCTCTTTTCTTTGTTATAGGCACACACACAGACCAAATTAGCGGGACAGAAGTCCGTGTGTGTTTCTGCCTATGATGTTATTATACATTAGGTCGCTGAATTGACGCTGAAAGCGGGTGAAGACAAAGTAAAACAAAGGTGAAAGTTATGTGAAACAATAGCAGGATACTGTTTTTTCAGGTTGAATTCAGTTACATAATGTATTATAATAATATAAAGCATTTAAGGGGGAATGTACGTGAAAATACTTATTATCGAGGACGAAAAGGTCCTTGCAGATTCATTGAAGCTTATGCTGGCATCAAAGGGCTTCGAGGCTGATGCTGTTTATGACGGCGAGAGCGGTGAGCAGTACGCCATGCTGAACATCTATGATCTCATTATCCTTGACATCATGCTTCCGAAGCAGAACGGATATCAGGTGGCAAAGGCTGTCCGCGAAAAGCGCAATACCACTCCCATACTCATGCTCACTGCAAAGTCGGATATCGAAGACAAGGTGCAGGGACTGAACTCAGGTGCGGACTACTACCTGACCAAGCCCTTCGACGCAAGGGAGCTGCTTGCCTGCGTGAATGCGCTGCTGCGCCGTCAGGGCTCACAGGTCAATGAGCTGGTATTCGGCAATACCCGACTTGACATGGAATCAGCTTCGCTTGTATGCGATGAGAACAGCGTAAGGCTCTCAGCAAGGGAATACGAGGTCATGCGCATACTCATGGCAGCAGGCACCAACCACGTTTCCAAGGAGACACTGCTCACAAAGGTATGGGGATTCGATTCAAATGCAGTTGAGAACCATGTGGAGGTATATGTGGGATTCCTGAGAAAAAAACTGGTCAGCATCGGTTCCGACGTTCGTATCGAGGCTGTGCGCAGATTAGGCTATCATCTGGAGTGTGAATAAAAATGCTGAAACGTCTGAGGCTGAAATTCGTTCTTGTTATAATGTCTATCGTAACTGTACTGTTCATAGCAATATTCGGACTTGTTATGCACCTCACAAAGCGGAATATCGAACGGGAAAGCGTTCAGATGATGCGCACGATGGCATTTCGTCCGCCTGCATCTTCAACTATGCATAAGCCCGATAATATGCCCGATAACATAAGGCTGCCGTTCTTTACGATAAATATTTCTGACAACGGCGAGCTCACGGCTTTCGGCGGCGATTATTTTGATCTGACCGATAAGGAGCTGCTTCGGAAGCTCGTGAACGCTGTAGATGCAAGCTCAAAGGAAACGGGGATACTGCCTGAATACGACCTTCGTTACCTGAAAAATGACAACGGTCGCATGAAAGCAATCGTATTCGCAGATGTCTCCAGCGAAAAAGCCATGATAAGCGGTCTTATACGCAATTCTGCCATTATCGGTCTTATCGCATACATCATATTGTTCGCCATAAGCCTGATCCTTGCGAAATGGGTAACAAAGCCTGTGGAGAAGACATGGAACGAGCAGAAACAGTTCATTGCAGATGCTTCCCATGAGCTGAAAACGCCGCTGACTGTCATAATGACAAATGCAGAAATGATGACAGACAAAAGCTACACTGAAAATGACAGAGCAGGCTTCACAAAAAATATCCTCTCAACGTCAAAGCGCATGAGAGGATTGGTTGAAAGTCTTCTGGAGCTTGCAAGGCTCGATAATAACAGGTCGCTGATGCAGTTCGACAGCGTTGACCTAAGCAAGCTCATAAATAATAGTATACTGCCATTTGAGCCGCTATTCTTCGAGAGCGGTCTTGTCCTCGCAGCCGATATCGAGGATAATATAACCGTCAGAGGCGACAAGGAAAAACTGGGACAGGTCGTAAGCATTCTGCTGGACAATGCTCTGAAATACTGCGAACCTGCTGAAAAGGTATGCATTTCACTGAAGCATCAGACCTCAAACTGCCTGCTTTCAGTCTCAGGCGCAGGAGCTCCCCTCACAAAAGAAGACCGCATCAATATATTCAAAAGGTTCTACCGAGTGGATAAGTCCAGAAATGACGGTCAGAGCTACGGACTCGGACTTTCCATTGCAATGAGCATCATAAATGAACACAACGGCAGGATATGGGCTGAAAGCGAGAACGGTCTCAATACCTTCTTCGTTTCACTTCCTGTATAAAATATAAACGGGACGGCTTATACCGTCCCGTTTTATTATTTATTCTCCTTATTGCTGTCTATGGAGTACAGATCGTCCATACCCGCATTTCTGTCACTGAAGTTGTACTTCTGACGCTGCTGATTCTCGGTCTGCTCGCGCATTTCTTTTTCCATTTCCATGTCCCTGCGAAGCAGTTCTGCGAACTCAAGCCCCCTTGTGCCGCTTATATCTCCGAGATACTCATTATTCTGCTGCCGCTCGCCCCGTGCTTCACGCCTTTCGTCGGCGATATATTTTGCAGTTGCATTCACTCCCCTAAGAAGGAGATCCAATAATCCGAGATTATCTCTCATAGTATACCCCTTTCATTTACTATACCATTCAGACCACCCTTTGATCTGTATCATCATTATACCACATTTTTCTCGGAAATGCAATATTTTTCTTTATTTTGTCCCGCGGCAGACTGTTGACAATTCCGACGGCATAGTGTATAATTTTAACATGAACAGGAGATGATATTATGCGCTCAAAAGGCACTAAGACCATTGCCGAAAACCGCAAGGCAAGGCATGACTATTTCGTACTTGAATCATATGAAGCAGGCATCGAGCTCGTCGGAACAGAGGTCAAATCTATCCGTCAGGGCGGTGTAAACCTTAAAGATTCATGGTGCTCTATCGACAAGGGCGAGCTCTTCGTCCGCGGTATGCACATATCTCCATACGAAAAAGGCAACATCTTTAACCGCGATCCCATGAGAGTAAGAAAGCTCCTCATGCATAAGCGCGAAATAAATAAACTCTACGGCACTCTCAAACAGGAGGGGCTGTCACTTATCCCACTCAGCCTTTATTTCAAGGACTCAAGAGTGAAAATGCAGGTGGGTCTCTGCAAAGGTAAAAAGCTCTACGACAAACGTGCCGATATCGCTAAACGTGACGCGAACCGCGAGATCGACCGCAATATGAAGATAAGGAATCGTTAAGATGTCCGCTATGATAAGAGAAATAAATGAGAACGATCTCAGCGGTCTGCTCAAACTGTATATGCACCTGCACGATAACCCGTTTCCCGAACTCGACAGCCGTGTGCAGGGAGTATGGGAAAGCATTCTCAATGACAAAAACCACCACATAATCGTCGCTGAGGAGGACGGCATGATAGTCTCCACCTGCATTTGTCTGATAGTTCCAAACCTCACACGGGGTCAGCGTCCCTTTGCTCTGGTGGAGAATGTGGTCACACACCCTGACTTCCGCGGCAAGGGACTTGCTACAGCTTGTCTCAACTTCGCAAAGGATATTGCTCTGAGTGAGAACTGTACAAGACTTATGCTGATGACAGGCTCTAATGAAAAATCGACACTTGATATGTACGAAAAAGCAGGCTATGATCCGAATGACAAAAAGGCTTTTGTTCAGTGGCTCATCGACATTCATTGAATGCTGTATCATACTTGAACGCCGGAACGAAATATACTATTGAAAGGACTTCGCTATGATCTGCCCGAAGCCACTTAAAAAAGGCGATAAGATCGCTGTTATCTCTCTTTCAAGCGGTATCCTCGGCGAACCGTACTGTGCTCATGAGAAGGAGCTTGGTATAAAAAAACTGCGTGAATTCGGTCTTGAACCCGTTTTCACAGAACACGCTCTCATGGGTACGGACTTCATAATGAAACACCCCGAAGCAAGAGCTGCCGACCTAAAAAATGCGTTCCTTGATGATTCCGTAAAGGGGATCATCACCTCGATCGGCGGTATCGAAACTTTCCGCACTTTCCCTTATCTCATAGAAGATGAGGAATTCATAAATGCTGTTCAGACACACCCTAAATTCTTCCTCGGTTTTTCCGATACCACCAATAACCATTTTATGTTCCACAGACTTGGCTTGCAGACCTTCTACGGTCAGGCATTCATGTGCGATCTTGCCGATCTTTCGGGAGATATGCTTCCCTACTCAAAGGCTCAGTTCGAGAGCTGTTTCTCACCGTATCACGGCAGGAAGATCACTCCCTCAGATGTTTGGTATGAGGAAAGGACGGACTTCTCCGCAGCTGCTGTGGGAACGCCGCCTGTTTCTCACAAGGAAGAACACGGCTATGAGCTTTTGCAGGGCAGTCCTGTTTTCGAGGGCGAGCTTCTCGGAGGCTGTATCGACAGTATGGGCGAGATGCTCATGACAGACAATATGGCCAGGTTCGGTGATATGCTCAAAGATGAGCTTGAAAGCTGCCCTGAACTCGCAGAAGATCTCAAACATCAGAGCGAGATCACTCGCAGATACAATATTTTCCCGACTGCCGAAGAATGGCGCGGAAAGATACTATTTGCCGAAACAAGCGAAGTCATGCCCACACCCGAATTGCTGAGAGAATACCTTGATGTTCTCAGAGCAGAGGGAGTTTTCAATAATATTAACGGCATCATTGTGGGCAAGCCAATGAACGAAAAATACTACGAAGAATACAAAAATGTCTGGCGTGAAGTTGTGGATAACGACAAGCTCCCAATACTCTATAATGTCAATTTCGGTCATGCTGCACCGCGGACTATACTCCCATATGGTGCTGCGGCTCATATCGACGCAGAAAAACAGGAAATAATCCTTCTGTAACAAATAACGACACCGTTTGCAGTTGACAAACAGCTGCAAACAGTGTATAATATTATTCGGAGCACTACAGCTCCCCAACCTCTACCCTCATCATTATGGGGGCGTAAAGGTTTCGACGGGGGTCTTGAAGTGTGATAAGCGAGCGGAGAATGGCGTGATCTCCATAACCTGCGCCACGTTTAAATATAAACGCAAGAAATAACATTACAGTATCTACAAACGATAGAGTACTGGTAGCTGCTTAAGTCAGCTTCTGTCCACCGAGAGAGTACCGCGGCTCTCGCTTGGGCATCGATCAGCGGTGAACGACTGTCGGAAGTGTCCGTGTCCGTCAGTTGTATACGGACTACCTGTTTCTTCAGCCCGTTTATCGGCGGTCGTCACAGGGAATCATAATAGGTAAAATACGCTCGTAGAAAGTTGCATGAATGGGCTTTCGGACAGGGGTTCAATTCCCCTCGCCTCCACCAAACAAAAGCTGCCGATATATGGTCATTCGACTGTATATCGGCTATTTTTGTCTGCTTATCCCGTAACAGTTTTAGCATGAAGAGTGCTTCTTTGAAACGATTTACAGACATTTAACTCGAATGCTGTACACACAATGACACGGTATTTTCTATAGTGCTTTTGTTATGTTATCTACATCTAACATATTTGCAAGCTTGTATTTTGTTAGTATATACAAATATACTATCTACAAATTGACACCTGCCAAGAATAATGATATAATCTTATTGTTAGTTGATTCTAACTGAATAAATCATTAATGCAGGCTCCTTTCGGTCGTGCAGGATCAAACTTTTCTGCATAGTATTCCTGCGATATACCTCTGTGCGGATAAGTTTATTGTGCGAATATAGCAAAAACGGAATGAAAA